>JAISDI010000264.1 GCA_031264895.1 Endomicrobium sp.
TTTACTCCCGTTTGCGCCGCTTCTTCCGAAACCATCTCCAATGTTTCTATCGCAAATAAACCTTCTGTTTTTTTATTTATACTTCCGTCTTCTTCCTCTTTATTTCCTTCTACCAGCGATATTTCCGTTTTGGTGTACGTGTGTCCTTCCATTTCTATCGTTTCAGAATATTCCTGCACGTTCACGCTTCCGCTGTGGTTTGCATACGCCATCTGCCCGTCTGCTATTCCTACGTATATGTTGTCCGTCCCGTTTTCATTTTGATACAGCGCTATCTGCTCCTGTGTTTCGTCGGCATTTCTTACCGCTATCAGCCCATGCCCTCTTTCTTCTCCAGTTTCCTGCACTTTCTCTATCGTCGCTACCGTTACGCTTGTCGACTCTTTTTTCTTTGCGCGCGCTTTTTGTAAATTTTCTTTTTTCTCATCTACGCTTTGCTCGTTTATATTTCCTTTTTTTGCCACTTCGTCTTTATCGTTTTGCACCACTTCTTCCACTTTACTGTCTACCGCTATGTCCCCTTCCAAACTTTCCGTTTCTTCAGCTTTGGGTTCTTGGTTTAATTCCTGCTGCTCCTCAGCCTTTCTTTCTTCGATCCCGGCTTCCATATCTTTTGCGTTTTGGCTCGTTTCAGTTCTGGACTCCACTGCCACTGTCGTCTTGTATCCCCCGTCTCTCACCCCGCCTGCTTCAAAAAACTGGTCTACGCGCGCTTGCAGCTCTTCTTTTTTCTTTTCGTCATTTTCAGCTTTTCCGTTATTGTCAAACGTTTCTGTCACTTTCCCTTTTTCGTCAACTCTTCCAAGCGGCTTGTCTTCCCTTCCCTGCTCTACTACATCCCCGCCTTTGTTTACCGTTATGTTCTGCCTGCCGGTCTCCGCCTGCTTCGTTCCCACCATATCGATCTGCCGGTTGGCCGGAGGCAATACCTCGATCGCCGCATTATTGGCTGCCGCTCCCATATCTTTTACATCCTGACGGGTTTCCGTTTTAAACTCCGGAGACACGGTCGTCTTGTATCCGCCTCCTACCACTCCGCCAGCTTCAAAAAACTGGTTTACGCGCGCCTGTAAGTCTTCTTTTTTATTCCCGTCATTTTCTGTCCTTCCGGCATTGTCAAAAGTGGTTATAACTCTCCCTATATCGTCAACTCTTCCAAGCAGTATATCTTCCCTTCCCTGCTCTACTACATATCCGCCTTTATTTACCGTTATGTTCTGCTGGCTTATTTCCATCTGCATTTCCGGCAGCCGCATTCCCACTATATCGACCGGCTGGTTCATAGTCTCCGGGATCAAAGGCAACACCGCTCTATATTCCTCTGCCACTGTCGTCTTGTATTCGCCGCCTCTCATTCCGCCAGCTTCAAAAAACTGGTTTACGCGCGCCTGTAGATCTTCTCTTTTATTTACGTCATTTTCAGTTCTTCCGGCATTGTCAAAAGTGGTTATAACTCTCCCCAGATCATCAATGCTTCCCAGCGGCTTGTCCGCTCCACGCCCTTGTTCCACTATGTTTCCAAAATTGTTTATCGTTATGTTCTGCTTGCTCATCTCCATCTGCATTTCCATCGGCAGCTGCGTTCCCGCCAAATCCACCTGCCGGTTTACGCTTCCCGGCCCCGAAGGCATCGCCACGCTTGTAGTGTTTTCCGTGCTTATCTTTTTCTTCTTTAAATCGTCATCCGTCGCTCCATAGGCAGCCGGCTGCACTAAATTAAGTAAAAAACACACCAGCACCGTTAACGACACTATCTTCATAAATTTCTGCCGTCTCCAGTGCATCTCAAAATAATCCATGATTTTTTCTTTGATCTTCATTTTCTCCTCCGTCCTCTGTTTATTTTTTATTTCTTTTTCCCTGCTTTCCATTTTTTTCTTCCCCATACAAAAAACAAGAACCTCGGCATTCTTTTTTATCTATGCCGAGATTCTCATTTTTCGTATTCTGTTTATTTTTAATATATTCTCTTGCGCCAACCCTTTTCTTTGTCTTATCGCCGCTATAAATATCAGAAATAACATAAGCAGACAGCCAAAATTACCGCCTTTACCTATTTTATCACCGCAATACTCATTATTAAATATTATTTCCGAATACGTAAAACCCAATGCCCATTTCTCGCTTTCATTCGCCATTTCCCTCTTCATATTCATTGAAGACGCCGGCATTATACCGTTCGTTTCGCTACCGCTTTCACCATTTCTTTCTTCACCCATACCGGCCGGCATCCTTTCCGCTCCCACTTCATTAAACAGTAACGTTTTTATATGTTTGTACGCTTTATTCGCTATTTTTACCAGCGAGTCATTGCATTTGCTTATCACTGCCGACATCACATTCTGCGTCGCGGCTATCGTTATCATAAACAAACTGTGTCTTCCTATTTCTACCGTGCTAAATGCAAATCCGTTTACCAACATACATATAAATATAAAAAACACACACAGCTTTTTCTTTAAGATCTGTGTACTTTTATTTACTGTCGGATAGGCTTTTTTGTTTAACATTCTTTTTCCCGATAATAACTTTTTTAAAATATTTATATCTCTAAAACAATGCCCAATGTTGTTTACAAATTATAATATATAGTTATGAAATTTTCTGATCATCTATGCAAAACTTTTGTGAAAAGAACAAAGTTTTTTAATTATTTACTTCTACATTATTTACATTTGTTATATTAGCGGTTATTGCGCTACACATATATATATTCTCCAATGTCAAAATAAGAATTGCACGTTCCAAGACTCTCGGCCGGCCTCCTGACTTTTGCGTTTGAAAAAAACTTTCTAAAATTCACTTATAAAAAGTGAAAATAGCGGCCGCCAAAATACGCAAGTCATGTATTGGCGTATTTCACAAAAAACTAAAGAATTTGTACAATAGCGATATTATGGGTTTTATCAAGAACTTTTTTTCTGACGCAAAAGAAGGAATTTTTGTTCTTTTTTATGCCGTTAAAGACAAAAGAACTCCGCTGTATATAAAAATTTTGATTTTAGCCGCAGCTGCGTATCTGGTATTGCCGGTCGATATAATACCAGACTGGTTTGTCCCTTTAGGGCTGCTTGACGATTTTGCGATAGTACCGTCTTTATTTTATTTCGCGCATAAAAGTCTTCCTAAAGAAGTTTTAAACGAATCGCAAGAAAAAGCGAAAAAAACCGATAAAACGGTAAACACAAGCATAATAGCTTTATTTTTTGCCGCCGCAGCGGCAGTTATTCTTTTTTTGATTTTGCTTTACCTGTTCTATAAAATGATATTTTAAATTTTAATGAGGAAATAATGAAAAAGATTTTTTTAGCTTTATTTTTTACCGCATCATGCGCCGGCTTTTGCTCCGCCGCAAGAGAGTTTGTCGAAGGAACAGACTATTTTGCAGAGTATAAACAAAACGAAGAAAACATGGCGGCGGTCTTACGTATAAACTTTACAAATTTGACGCCTGATCCGGAAGAAGCGGAAAGCATTCTTAAAGACCAGCTTACTGTTTTCGGACAGATCCTCGAAACCGAAAAAGAAGTTTTGAAAAAAGAAAAAGAAGAAGCTGCAAAAGAGCAGGAGAAAAAAGAGAAAACCAAAAAAGGCAAAACAAAAAAGTCTAAAGAAAAAGACGTAAAAGAGATCGATCCCTTATTGGAAGAAGAGGAAGAAGAAAAGTTCAAAAACATAATAGGTTCCGTATGGTACGGCGTTGACGACAACCCTGAAAACATGGCAAAAGTGCAATACAGCGAAAATTCAAGCGCTTTCGTATGGCTTGGCAAAACGCAAAAAATTGTCCCCTTCCCTGAGTACATAAAATTCCTGAAAAAAGAAAAAGAACAGAAAAAACAAAAAGAAAAGGAAAAAGCCCTGCTTTTAAAACAGCTCACGCAGCAGGGATCGCCCGATTCTGAAGAAGAATCGGAAGAATCCGCATTGGATTGAATAATCCCCCAATTCTAAAAAATCAGAAATTCCCCCTTTTTTAAAGGGGAATTAACGGCAACGACAAGATGGATTCCGGCTTTTGTCGTAACAGACATATGAAATAACGGGATAATATTTGAGGCGTGTTCACGCCCTAGTTTGTTTGCTATAGATATTATTTGTGATACTTTTACAAATCGCGCATAGTATTTGTACGGGCTTTGGAAATTTTATGTCAAATGCCTGAATGGATAAACCGGAGGGGAAAATGAAAAAGATCGTTGCTTCTTTTGTTGCCGTTATTATGTTTTCGGGCGCGTTGTTTGCGCAAAGCGGGTTTAAAACTCTTCAGCGGGAAAGTTCCGGTCAGAGTGAAGAAAGGAGCGTCATTGTACCGCTGCCAAGTCCGGTTCCTGTTATGCATATTGTCGTCTCTCCGGACAGAAAGCCCATTAACATTCAGGATTTGAAAGTTGACGTTGAGGTCGTAGGCAATCTTGCAATGACAACTTATGAAATTGTTTTTTATAACCCGAATCATGTTATTATGGAAGGCGAGTTTATTTTTCCTTTGACCGAAAACCAGAACGTTTCCGCGATAGCTTTGGACATTAACGGAAAAATGAGAGACGGAGTAGTTGTCGAAAAACAAAAAGCCAGAGAAACGTTTGAAGCCATAGTGCGCCGCGGAGTAGACCCCGCGCTTGTCGAAAAATCTGCCGGAAACCAGTTTAAAATGCGCATATATCCTTTTAATCCGAACAATACGCGAAAACTAAAAGTAACCATAGAAGAACCGCTCATAACGAAAAATAACAATTATATATACAATCTTCCGTTAAAATTTAACCAACAAATCAATTTTGATTTAAATGTTGAAATTCCTCTGGATTCCGTTGCGGCGCTGCCGGAAACCGATACGGATTTACCAAACTTTTCTTTCGCTAAAGCAAGCAATATGTATAAAGCTTCTTTTTCGAAAAAGAATTACCTTTTGGATAATCAGGTTTCTTTTGCGCTGCCAAAACTTAAAGAAGAGCCGGTTTTTACGCATACGGACGGCAAAGAAACGTATTTTTATTCAGACATTGACATAAAAACCGCTTCCAAAGATAAATCTCTTCCTAAAAAAATCGCGATTATATGGGATTCTTCTCTTTCGTCTTCAAAACGCGATATTTCAAGAGAATTTGCAGCGCTAGGTTCTTATTTAAAACAAATTTCGGACGTCGAAATAACTTTTGTCACGTTTAACATTAAAACCGATATAAATAAAAAGTTTACGATCAAAAAAGGCGATTGGAGCGAATTAAAAAAAGAAATTGAAAATTTGGTATACGACGGCGCAACACGTTTTGATAAACTGAATTTTGGCGATTTGAAAGCCGACGAAATTTTATTGTTTACCGACGGTATAAGCACTTTCGGAGACACTAGGATAGCGCAAAGCGGCGTTCCGGTTTTTGTTATAAATTCTTCTTTGGAATTTAACCGCGGGGAACTTGTAAACGCCGCTGTTAAAAGCGGAGGAAGTTTTATAAACCTTAACGGCATCAGCGATAAAGAAGCCGAGATGCTTTTGACAAAACAGAATTTAAAACTTGTTTCCTGCGAATACGATAAAAGCAAATTCAAAGATATTTATCCGCAGCCCGGAACAGATGTCGGTGAGAATTTTACTTTTGCCGGCATACTGACTGCGTCTGCAGGGGAAATAACTTTATCTTTCGGTTACGATAAAAAGAATATAGTTTTTACGAAAAAGATAAAAATTAAGTCCGGCGCCGGCAATTCTGCGGTCGCAAGGCTTTGGGCAGCGCAAAAAATTAAAGATTTGGAAATGGATTCCGTAAGAAACGAAAACGAAATTGTAAAACTCGGGAAAGCATATTCCATAGTAACGGATTTTACTTCGCTTCTTGTTCTTGAAAATCTAATGGATTACATAACTTACAAAATCACTCCTCCGCAGGAATATCTCGCGGAATATAACAGAATCATCGGCAGAATGTCAAAAAATGAGCAAGACGTTCAAAAATCCGCTCTGGAAGATTCCATACGACAGGCAAGAGAAATAAAATATTGGTGGAATAAAGATTTTGACCAAAGCAAACCTCCGCAGAAATTTGAAAAACTTAAATCCGGAACGAGTACGGCAGAAGAAGAACTTATACTCGAGGAAGTGAAGGAAATGTCAGGTGAGATTATGATGGATGCACAGTTTGAAGAACGTTCGGCGGCAGAAGCCCAAACCAAAGGAATGACCTCAGATAGAACGCGCGTGTCGCGGCTCATGGTTGAGCAGTCAGAGAGGGCAGAGGCTGAACAGGTGCGAGGCGCTCGTCGTATGGCTGAAGCAAAATCATCTGCGCCTGCTCCTGAGCAATCACAGCCGAAAGCAAGCGTGCAGATAAAAGCATGGGATCCTAAAACTCCGTATATGAAAATATTGAAAAAATCTAAAGACAGCGAACTTTATCAAGATTATCTTAAACTTAAAACCGGATACGATGACCAGCCTTCGTTCTTCTTTGACATTACCGACGAATTTATGCGCCGCAAAATGAACGATAAAGCCGTAATAGTATTGTCCAATATAGCTGAAATGAAATTGGATAATCCGGAAATGCTTCGCATTGCGGCAAATAAGCTTATGGAGCTTGGTCAATATCAGTATGCGGTCGACATGTTTGAAAAAATCGTCAAGCTCAGAGGTGAAGATCCTCAATCTTACAGGGATTTAGCTTTAGCGTATCAGGCAAATAAAGAGTATCAAAAAGCATTGGACACTTTCTATAAAATTCTGCTCAGTTCATGGAATGACAGGTTTGACGGCATACAACAGATAATTTTTGTCGAAATGAACGATCTGATTTCTTTAAGCCCGAAACTTGACATTTCAAAAATAGACAAAGAACTGATATTTGCAATGCCAGTAGACATAAGGATAGTTTTGGGCTGGAGTTCAGACGATACCGATATCGATATACACGTTACCGACCCGTACAATGAAAAGGCTTATTATGGAAACAGACTTACTCGTATCGGCGGAAGAGTTTCTCCTGATTTAACGCAAGGTTTCGGCCCGGAAGAGTTCATGCTTAAAAAAGCCGTGAACGGCGATTACAATATAAGCACAAACAATTTTGGAGACAGAAGGCAAAGCATATCAGGCCCTACCGTTTTATATCTCGACATTTACACGTTCTACGGCACAAAAAAGCAAACGCACCAGCGCGTTTTAGTCAGAACCGAAAACGTTAAAGAAGACAATATAATAGGCACGGTAAACTTTAAAGAATAAACAAAGAGTAACGTGCAAGCGCCCGTCCGGCAGTCTTTGCAGACGGGCGCTTGCGCAGTGCTAGCGCACGGCAAACTAGAGCAGCTCCGTTCCTTTAGTCTTTGTCGTAGTCGTAAAATTCCCACCTTCCAAAAAATCAGAAATTTTTTCTGTAGAAAATTCGGAAATCAACCCACTTGAATTTTCCGCTACCTATGCCGTCATTCTGAACTTATAAAATTCTGTAATTCCACAGGTCGTAACACGGGGGAATCTGCTGTTGTAGTTGTTGTTATATAGCAAAACAGCTTAACATTGTCTCTGCTGAGTAAGATTACAATCGGGTTTCTCTACCCCCACCTATAGCAAACAAACTAAATATTGTCCTATTTGTAGTTGTCGTTAATTCCCACTTTTTTAAAGGGGGTGGCCGCGGAGCGGACGGGGGATTTCGTCGTTTCCGTTCTAATTGGACTTGTACTAACACTTATCTGTAAAGGTTCGATATCAATGTTAAATACAAATTCAGTTGGTTGAAAACAATGACAACTGCAAATTCCACGTAAGACTCTTTGGCATAAATACCTCGTCAGCGCTTTGCGAAATACCCCGTCCGGAGACATTGTCTCCGGCCACCACTTTTTACAAAAGGGGAATTTCCGATTTTCCGGAATCTTTGGAGAGGTGGCAGAGACAAAGTCTCTGACGGGGCGGTCGCCGTTTTTTTGCCTTTCTATTTTGCCGTGCGCAAGCACCCTGCAAAGGCTTCTTGTAATGTGATTATAAAACAATTAAAATATGTAAGTAAAAAATAACATTTTACGGTGACAGGCAAGGGAAATAAAATGAAAAAGACATTTTTGGCGTTTGCCATAATTTTTACCGCAGCAATTTTATCTTTTGCCCAAACAAAAAAGGCGCCGTCTCAAAATAATCCTCAGCCGTCCGCGCCTTACATATCGGTTTCAAGCGGCCAAAAACAGATAACTTTCAGCGATTTAAAAATCAATATTGAAATCACGGGCAATATTGCAATGACAACTTACGATATGATTTTTTATAATCCTAACGCGGCTGTTGCGGAAGGCGAATTTGTGATGCCCTTGTCAAAAAATCAAAATATTTCGGCGATTGCATTAGACATTAACGGCAAAATGCGCGAAGCCGTCGCGGTGGAAAGAAAAACAATGGAATCTTTGACAGCCAAAAACATCGATTCTTCCGGCGTTGATCAGTTCAAAACAAAAATTTACCCTTTTGATCCGGAAGCTGCGCGCAGAATAAAAATAACCGTTGAAGAGCCTCTGGCGGTAAAAGATAATAATTATTTCTATAACCTTCCGCTGAAATTCGATACGAACGTTAATTTTGATTTAAACGCAGAAATTCCTTCAGAAATTGTCGAAGGCATGCCTATCGTAAATACCGACTTGGGAGATTTTGTTTTTAAAAAAGGAAATAATGTTTTAAAAGCTTCTTTTTCGCAAAAAGATTATCTGCTTAACGCACATCTGTCTTTAATTTTGCCGAAACAAAAAAATGAACCTGTCTTTACGCATAAAGAAGGAAAAAACACTTATTTTTATGCGGATATAAACGTAAAACGTTCTTCAAAAAATAAAGTTTTGCCAAAAACAGCGGCGATAGTTTGGGATTCTTCGGTTTCGTCCGAAAAACGCAATATTAAAAGAGAGCTTGCTCTCTTGGACGCTTATTTTAAAAAGTTTTCCGAAATTGAAGTTTTACTGGTAACTTTCGGCATAAAACCTAATCCCGCCAAAAGTTACAGTATAAAAAAGGGCGACTGGGCGGGCTTGAAAAAAGACATTTCAAGAATAGTTTATGACGGCGCAACTCGTTTTGACAAACTGAAACTTGACGATTTGAAAGCCGACGAAATTTTATTGTTTACAGACGCTGTAAGTTCTTTCGGGTACAGCAGCCTTACAGCCGGAAACGTTCCTGTTTATGCGGTAAACTCTTCTCCGGAATTTAATTCCGGAGCGCTTATAAGCGCGGCGCTCGAAAGCGGCGGGCGTTTCATAAATCTCAATTCCGTAACCGATAAAAAAGCCGCAGAAATGTTAATGAAACAGGAATTAAAACTTGTCTCTTATTCTTTTGACAAAAATAAAATAAAAGAAGTTTATCCCAAGCCCGGCGTCCCTATAAATGACGGCTTTACTGTCGCGGGAATTTTGACCGTTCCGGAAAGCGAAATAACTTTATCGTTCGGATACGATAAAACCAATATAATTTCGACAAAAAAAATTAAAATCCGCGCGGGAGGAGATAATCCGGCTGTGGAACGCCTTTGGGCATGCAAAAAAATAAAAGGATTGGAACTCGATTCCGTAAAAAACGAAAAAGAAATTTTAGAACTCGGGAAAAAATATTCGCTTGTCACAGAATTTACTTCGCTTTTGTTTCTCGAAAGCGCGGCTGATTACGCGGCATACAAAGTTTCTCCGCCAAAAGAGCTTCTCACCGAGTATAACAATATAATTGCAGCTTCTAAAAAAGCGGAAAAAGAAATGACAAACGCGGCCATTGAAGACGCGGCGCTTCAGGCGCAGGATATAAAAGAATGGTGGAAACACGATTACAGCGTTGAAAAGTCATCTCGATCCGTTGAAAAAGTAAAAACCGCTTTTGGCGTAAAACAGGAAGAAATTTTTAAAAATGCTATACCGGAAGCTTCCGAAGGAGAAGTAAAAGCGCCGTCATCATCGCAGGAACGTGCGGTTTACGGAAACAGTAAAATTTTTGTTACGCGGCAAAGCGCGCAAATAAAAGAAGATATTCAGACGGTTACGCGCATAAAAGCGTGGGATCCGCAAACGCCCTATATGAAGATAATACGCAATTTGCTTGACGAGGAAATGTACGGCGACTATTTGAAACTTAAAGCCGGTTACGGCGAGCAGCCTTCGTTTTATTTTGACATAGCCGACGAATTCATACGCAGAAAAATGAAAGAAGAAGCGGTTATCGTTTTATCGAATATAGCCGAAATGAAATTTAACAGCTCCGAACTTATGCGTATTACGGCATACAAACTTATGGAAACCGAAAATTACGCTTATGCCGTCGAGATGTTTAAAAAAATCATAGACATTAGAGCCGAAGATCCGCAGCCATACAGAGATTTGGCTCTGGCATATCAGGCAAATAAAGAGTACAAAAAAGCTTTGGAAACTTTTTATAAAATTCTTTCAAAAAACTGGGAACGGTTTCAAAGCATAAAGCAGATAACTTTTGTCGAGATGAACAATTTAATATCTCTGCACCCTGAAATAAATACGGCGCAAATAGACAAGCGGCTCATTCTTTCAATGCCCGTAGACATAAGGATAGTATTGGGCTGGAGCGCCGACAATACCGATATAGACATTTATGTAAAAGATCCGCGCGGCGAAGAAGCTTCTTACGGAAACAGGTTTACAAACATAGGCGCAAGAGTCTCGGAAGATTTAACGCAAGGATTCGGCCCGGAAGAATTTACGCTCAAAAAAGCCGTTGACGGCAAATATGAAATTTCTACGGACTATTTCGGCGACGACATGCAAAGCATATCAGGCCCGACGGTTTTATATCTGGACATATACACATTTTACGGCACAAAAAAACAAACGCATAAACGTATAATGATAAGAACCGAAAACGTAAAAGAAAACAATATAATAGGTACGGTTGACTTCAAAAGACCCACAAAAAAATAACGGAAAGGCCTATCTAAAAATCTCTTCTGCAGCCAATACTTTCTCTTAAGGGATGTCAGAGACAAAGTCTCTGACGGCGTAGTTATTTTTGCCATTGTCGTTAATCCCCTGTCTTCAGCCTTTTAGCTCCCCCATATCTCTCTTTTTATGAGTGATTTTATGTTTTTTTACTCCTTTAGATTGAAGTCATGCGACGACAAACGACTAAAAGGAAAGCTGTCGAAATCTGTTTTTTCCTTTGTCGTAAAATTCCCATCCTGTGGAGGGGTGGCAGCGCGAAGCGCTGACGGGGTGGTCGTTGTTTCCGTTTGTCGTTTGTAGTTTTCCGCCAAGTCTTCATTGTGCGAAACTGATTACAACTGCAACGACAACAAAGACTACGGCAAACAGCAAAGACGACGGCTAACTGCAAACGTGGATTGCCTGTAACAAATTCAGGCAATGACGGCGCAACGACAACGGCAACAAAGACCACCCCGTCAGAGCCTTTGGCTCTGCCACCCCTCCGTAGAGGGGAATTTTACGGCAACGGCACAAAACCTATACTGCCGTTTTGTCTTTGTCTTTCGCTTTTGTCGTTAGCCGTTGCCTTTCGCCGCCTTTAAGCGAGTCTATGAGCGAAAGATTTTTGAAGATTATCAAATTCGGCTGTTTGAGCGGCATTCTTCTTAAGTCGTTATGCCGCGAGTTCCGAATTTGCTTCAAAAATCTTTCGCGAATGCTTTCAGCGGCTTTAAGTGTCGTTATATTTTGCCGTGCGCAAGCACCCGACTGCAAAAAGTGAGGCGTGGGGTTCAGGGGCAACGCAAATATCCCTGACTAAAGCCGTTGTTTTTAACGGCAACGAGTTCAGGGTGACGACTAAAGATGTTTTTAGAAATACCTATTTGGTAAAAATCTAATGACAATTACAGAGTTTAAATTTTTTATTGACAATGGGCTGTTTTTTTTAATAGTATAGAAAAAATCGCCATACAAAATAAGCGCTTTTTTTAACCATCTACGACGAGCAGTCTAATTTTATCCAAGGAGAAAGAGCATGAGTAATCCGTATTTATGCAGCGTGTTGGAAACCGTCAAAAGAAGGTATCCGGGAGAATCGGAATTTCATCAGGCGGTGACGGAAGTTTTGGAATCTTTGGTTCCGGTTATTGAAAGGAACAAAGATTTGCAGGAAGCGGCAATACTGGAAAGGATAGTCGAACCTGAAAGGCAGATCATTTTCAGAGTGCCGTGGGTAGACGACAAAGGCAAAGTTCAGGTAAACAGAGGCATGAGGATCGAATACAATTCGGCTCTCGGGCCTTACAAAGGCGGACTCAGATTTCACCCCTCGGTAAACACCAGCATTATCAAATTCCTCGGTTTTGAACAAATCTTCAAAAATTCTCTTACGGGTCTTATGATGGGCGGCGGAAAAGGCGGAGCAGATTTCGATCCTAAAGGTAAATCTGACAACGAAGTTATGCGTTTTTGCCAGAGTTTTATGACCGAACTCCAGAGACATATTGACGCGGACACAGATGTTCCCGCCGGAGATATAGGAGTGGGCGCAAGAGAAATCGGATATATGTTCGGCCAGTACAGAAGAATAAGAAATGTGTGGCACGGCGTTTTGACGGGCAAAGGTCTTGATTATGGCGGCAGTCTTGTAAGAACGGAAGCTACAGGATACGGCTGCGTATATTTTTGCGACGAAATGCTTAAAGATAAAAAGACGAGTTTTGAAGGAAAAACGGTTGTGATTTCCGGTTCAGGAAACGTTGCGATATATGCCGTTGAAAAAGCGCAGCAGCTTGGCGGAAAAGTCGTGGCGCTTTCGGATTCTAACGGATACATATATGATCCGGACGGAATAAAACTTGATATAGTCAAGAGACTTAAAGAAGTTGAAAGAAAAAGAATCGGCGAGTATGTAAAAGAAGTCAAAACCGCAAAATACACGGAAGGAAAAGGTATCTGGACGATCCCGTGCGATATTGCTCTTCCTTGCGCTACGCAGAACGAGCTTGACGGCAATGACGCAAAGACATTAGTTAAAAACGGAGTTATCGCGGTAGCCGAAGGAGCAAATATGCCTTCGACGCCGGATGCCGTAAAAGTTTTTCTTGAAGCAAAAACATCTTTTGGCCCGGGTAAAGCCGCAAATGCCGGCGGAGTTGCAACGTCCGGATTGGAAATGGCGCAAAATTCCCAGAGACTTGCATGGAGTTTTGAAGAAGTTGACCGCAAACTTCACGCAATCATGGTAAATATTCATGACAGCGCAAAAGCAGCAGCCGAAGAATACGGCACGCCCGGAAATTTGGTAAACGGCGCAAATATTGCGGGTTTTGTGAAAGTGGCAAATGTCATGAAATCAAACGGCGTAATTTAAGTAATTTATAAAAGTATATTAAAAAGAAAAGGCGGCAATTATATTGCCGTCTTTTCTTTTTGCCGAGTCAGCTTATATTACTTTTTTACTGCTAATTAACAGTTATTTTTTAGTATAATCTTTTAACTTGCGGTTAAATTGCGAGGTAATATAATTTTAAGGAGTTGTTAAGATGGAAAAGTTGGCTAGAAAAGTATCTATAATCGGTTGCGGTAAAGTGGGAATGCGGTATGCGTATTCTATGGTAATTAAAGGTCTTGCCAGAGAACTTTGCATGGTCGACTATTATAATGAAATAGCAGAAGGCGAAGCAATGGATTTGGCGGACGGCGGCCCGTTTCTTTCTTCGGTAGACGTTTATTCCGGCGATTATGCGGATATTGCAGGGTCTGAACTTGTCATTATAACGGCGGGCGCGGGAAGAAAACCCGGACAATCAAGAATAGATTTAGTCAAAGGAAATGCCGAAATAATCAAATCCATAGTTCCGCAGATCATTAAATATGCGCCGTCCGCTATTATTCTTGTGGTTTCAAATCCAGTGGATATTCTTTCTTACGTGACATACAAAATTTCCGGAAAACCTTCAAATGAAATTATAGGGTCGGGAACTTTGCTAGATACCGCAAGGCTTATAAATCTTTTGAAAAAACTTTTTGACGTAAACCTGAGAAGCATTTATGCTCCGGTCTTTGGGGAACACGGCGATACGGCTTTTCCGGCGTGGAGCAAAGCAACGATAGGCGGCGTTCCGCTTGAAGACGCTTTTGAAGCTTTTAACGGTAAAGATATGAATTATAAAGAAGAAATTGACCGTATTTTCCGTGAAGTCAAAGACAGAGGCAAAGAAATTATCAAAAGAAAAGGCGAGACTTCTTACGGAATAGGCCTTTCGATGACAAGAATATCAAAAGCCATTTTGAAAAACGAAAAATCGGCGCTTTCCGTTTCAACTTATCTGGAAGATTATCACGGCGTCGGAGACGTTTATCTGAGCGTTCCGGCAATAGTCGGGAAAAGAGGAATAGAAAAGGTTTTAAAAGTAAGATTTAATGAAGAAGAGATGAACGCGTTTAAGCATTCTGCCCAGTCCGTGAAACAAGTCATAAAAGAGATAGGATTCTAAAACGGCTGCTGATTTTGTATTTAACATAAATTATCCCTTTGCCTTAGTTCCTTTAGCTTTTACGGTTAAATACCCCGTCTGAGACAAAATGTCTCGGACATCCCCTTTAAAAAGTGGG
>JAISDI010000020.1 GCA_031264895.1 Endomicrobium sp.
ACAACAACAAAAGCGAAAGACAAAGGCAACGACAACGACGAAATCCCCCGTCCGCTTCGCGGCCACCCCCTTTAAAAAGTGGGAATTAACGACCATGACAACTACAACGGCTTACGACAAAATTGAACAGCAACGACAAAATAGGCTTTTTTCCTTTGTCGTCATCCCCGAAAGTTTTAATCGGGGATCCATTTTGCCGTTTTGCTGTTGTTTTGCTATAGTTTGCCGTGCGCCAGCGCCTAACTACTAATTAATAATTGGATATGGGAATGCAAGATAATCAAAATTCAAAATATGCAAATATCGTTTTAATAATACTTCTTTTAATTGGATTTCTTTTCATTGCTGCAAATTTAACGCCTCCCGTAAGATTGATCAAAAATTTTGTTTATTATTCCGTTTACCCCAATGTCAAAGCCGCAAACCAAATATTTCAGTCGGCGGGCAATTTTGCGGACAATATTAAATCCATCGTTTATGTCAGTCAGGAAAACTTTTTATATAAACAAAAGAATCAGGAATTGACGGACAAACTGCGTAACTATGAAGCAATGTCCGCGCAGTATGACAGGCTGAGTTCTCTGCTTAATATCCCGAAAGTCGCAAAAAGAAAATCAGTTTTTGCCGGAGTTTCTATAAGAAATCCAAGCGAATGGCATCAATGGTTTATTATGGATAAAGGCGCGGATCACGGACTTTATAACGAGCTTCCCGTAGTGTCTTTGGGAACTGACGGCGCGCTCTATGCCGTCGGACGAATAGTCGAAACTTATAAAAATTCATCGAAAGTCGCTTTTATAACAAACGTATTGTCGGCGATCCCCGTGCAGATAAAAGGCAAAAAAATAGATTGTCTGGCGGAAGGTTTTAATACGGGCGAAATTAAAGTTACTTATATACCGCTTCATGCGGTAATTGAAGAAGGCGACATTATCGTCGCAAGCCCGTTGAGTTCGATTTTTCCGGAAGGTATGCCGATAGGCATTATAAAAAGCATTTCAGACGAAGCTTCTCTTGATTTTAAAACCGCGTCCGCAGACATTTTATATGATTCGGACAGTCTTTATAAAGTTATCATTTTGGTTCCCGAAGAGGTCGAACGCAAATGAGAAAAATTATTTATTACGCTCTCTTTTACGCATTGTGCTGTCTGCTTCAGTTCTTTTTCGGGCAATATATAAACTTTCACGGCATATTTCCTAACTGCATTATGATAGCAGTGGTATACATGGGTCTTTCAAGAGGAAAACTGAGCGGGGAAGTAATGGGCTTTCTGCTAGGCATTACATGGGACGCTTTTTCGACGGACGTGTTTGGCGTGAGAGCTATAATGTTTACGCTGATAGGATATTTTTCAGGAATGATGAACAAAGATTTTGACAAAGATCACGTTTTTACGCAGATAACAGCGGTATTTTTAGCCAATATGATTTACTGGATAGGGTTCAGTCTCATATACTATATTATTCCGGAAGGTTCGGGAAGTTATAAACCTTTTGTAATTACAATGCAGGGATCGCTCAAAATTGCTTTAACGGTGGCAATTGCGCCTTTAATTTTTTATATTTTAAATTCCGCAGCGAGATTTGCAAGAAGGCATATATAAAATGGTATGGCAGAGAGAAGATAAATTTTCTTATGAGATGTTCTTAGAAAAACACAAGATAATTCTTGTGTTTTTTATATTTTTGTTCTCGTTGCTTTCTTTCAGACTTTTTTATTTGCAGATAGTTAAAGGCGAAAACTATAAAAATATTTCAGAACAGCAAAGAATGCACAATACGCACGAACGCGCTCCGCGCGGACTTATCTACTCAGACGGCGGCAGCATACTTGCAGGAAATGATTTTACTTATGTGGCTTTATTCTATCCTTTTGAACAGCAAAAAATGCCGTCTGAAGAGACCATTGAAGAATTAAACAGAATTCTCAACAGGGACATAAAACCCACAATTGACAAAGGCTGGCGTTACGGCAGAGTGGTAAAACTTGCCGATAATTTGACTATTGAGGAAATGTTTAAAATTCAGGAAAAAAAACTTTCCCTTAGCGGCATATCGGTCGTTAAAGAACCGAAAAGAGTTTATTTTTCGGCTGAACCCAACAGCCACATAACCGGATATACAGGAGAAATAAGAGCAAGCGAAATTGAAGAACTTTCAAAAGACGGATACAAAATGGGCGATTATGTCGGCAGAGGCGGCATAGAACAGGCATACGACAGATACCTTCAGGGAACTGACGGCGGCTGGCAGCTTGAAGTAAACGCAAAAGGGCATCAGACTAAAGCGTTTCGCTATATTCCGCCGCAAATAGGCGCAAGCGTTTATACTACCATAGATATGAAATTACAATCCGCCGCATACGAAGCTTTAAGAAACAGCTCCAGCGGACGCGGAGCCGCAGTCGCCATAGACGTAAGAACCGGAGCAGTCAAGCTTTTGGTTTCATGTCCGGGCTTTGATACCAATAGAATAAACAGCAAAGATTTTAATAAATTTTTAAACGACAAATCGCTCCCTCTTTTCAACAGAGCCGTACAGGCTTTATATCCGCCGGGATCAATTTTTAAAATTGTAACTTTCGCAGCCGCAATGGAGCTTTTGGATATTGACTTAAAAGAAACCGAATACTGTACGGGCAGCTTTGAACTCGGCGACAGATGGTACAGCTGCTCGCTTAAAACGGGACACGGCAAAATAAATATGATTTCTGCAATGGCGCAATCGTGTAACGTGTATTTTTATCAGTTAGGTTTAAAGCTCGGCGTGAAAAATATTGAAAAGTATGCGAAAAAGTTTTATCTGGGCGAAAAAACCGGTATTGACCTGCCAAACGAAAAAAAAGGTTTTGT
>JAISDI010000076.1 GCA_031264895.1 Endomicrobium sp.
AGACGAACGACAAAGACAAAAGTAAAGGCAACTTAAAAATGACAGAAAGGTTTCTCTAAACCCCCCTTAGTCGTCACTCTGAACTCGTTTCAGGGTCTGTTGTTAATTTTTTTCTCTACGAGATGCTGAAATAAATTCATATGACAAAACAGCTAAACGGCAAAATGGATCCCCGATTAAAACATTCGGGGATGACAAACTAGACTAGTGTGTCACCCTGAACTTGTTTCAGTGTCTGTAGTTTGCTAGGCGGCATAATACGACAACTGCAACAGCAGATTCCGAAACAGGCCTGTCCCGTAAGGTCTTAATACGGGATTCGCAATGACGGCATGTGAGCAGAAAATTCAAGTGGGTTGATGACAAACTAGCAGAATTATCTTTGTCGTCATCCACGAGTGTCTTTGTCGGGGATCCATGTTAAATACAAATCAATGGATTGATAACGAATCTTTTGAATTTAATTTTTTTAAGGTTTTGATAGAAACCCAATAAGGTAAAAAATAATGTTTTTAAAATATGCTATTGCAATAATGATCAACACGTTTTTGGGGCCTGGCGTAGGGCATTTGTTTTTGAAGAAAGTTAAGAAGGGATTTATAATATTGGCAATAGCGCTGCTGTTGTTGGTAATAATGTCGGCGGTTTTAATTTCTTCGGTAGATTCTAACTCCGTTCCCACAGATTTTGCTTTAATGAAAATTTTTGCCAGAGAGCTTATAACGCAAAATGCGGGGAAACTTAAATTTTTCAATTATGCGCTGATGATATTGTGGGCGTATTCGTATGCCGACATAATTATGTATGCTGTTGAAGAGCGTAAAAAAAATGCGGCAAAATAAAAAAACTGACATATTTGCATCCGTTAAACAAATGCGCGCCATAGACGCTAGGACATATGCAATATATGGAATTTCTTCGCTTATATTGATGGAAAACGCAGGACAGGCCGTTGCGCGCGAAGCTAAAAAAGTGTTGAAAAAAAACGGAAATAAAAGTATTGCCGTAATTTGCGGTTCCGGCAACAATGCAGGCGACGGATTTGTTGCAGCCAGATATCTGTTGAATGAAGGTTATAGAGTAAAAGTAATATTGGCTAAATCTCCTAAATCTTTTAAAGGCGATTGTAAAATAAATTTTGACATTTTGAAAAAACTTAAAGCGGATATTTGTTCTTTTAGACGGCAAAGTATAGAGGAGGGAGTTGTTATTGACGCTGTTTTTGGCACAGGCATCAGCGGTATTGTCGAAGGACGTACGGCAAAAATTATAAGCGAGATAAATAAATCCGGAGCTTATAAAATTTCCGTAGATATTCCTTCGGGTATGGACGGCGACAGCGGCGGAATTATGGGCTGTGCCGTAAAAGCCGATAAAACCGTAACTTTTGCCTTGCTTAAAAGAGCTTTCAAAAATAAATCGGCAAAACGGTATACGGGAAAAATAATAGCTGCGGATATCGGGATTCCTAAAATAGTTGTAAAGGATATAATAAAAAATGAAAAGAATTAAAATATTGTTTATGATGACACTTTGCCTCGCAATTATGTGCGGCTGTGTTTCAAAAGGAGTGAAAAGAGTGAAATATGATAACGGACTTACTTCAATATTGAGGAGCGATAAAAACAGCCTTGCCGCTTCTGTTGCGGTTTATGTCAGAACCGGCGCCGTAAACGAAAAACCGCATCAGGCGGGGCTTTCACATTTTCTTGAACATTTGATGTTTAAAGGCAGCAAAAATTACCCGGGGGACGCGCTCAGCCGCAGGGTCGAAAATATGGGCGGCTACATAAACGCGGCGACGTCAAGCGAGTATACAATGTATTATGTGGACGTGCAAAGGGACGGAGTCGAAGATGCGGTTAAGATGCTTGCCGATACAATGCAAAATCCTCTTTTTCCCGAAGATGAAGTAAACAGGGAAAGAAAAGTAGTTATCGAAGAAATACAAAGATATTCCGACAGACCGTTTGCGGTTTTGGACGAAACGTTTACGGAAAATATATATGAAAAAAGCGCATTGAGAAACAGCGTCATAGGCACGGAAAAAGTTATATCGTCTGTACCAAGGGACGAAATTTTTGATTATTACGCCGCGCATTATGTCGCGCAGAATATGACTGTAGTAATTTCCGGCAATTTTGACGAAGACAAAATAAGCGCTCTCGTCGGAGAAACTTTTGGAAAATTTGAAAAAAAGCCGCTTCCTGAAGAGCCGTTGCTTTTTGAAGAAGCTCATGAAGGTAAAGAGATAGCTAAAAAAGGTAAGGTCGAAGTGGGTTATTTGATTTCGGGTTTTTTGGGGCCTGACGCAAGTTCAGACGATATTTTTGCAGCCGACCTTACAATGCAGGTCTTGGGCGGGGGGAAATCTTCAAGACTTTACAGAGTTTTAAAAGAAGAAAAGCAGATTGTCTATTCGATCAACTCGTCTTTCCAGACGATGAGAGGCACCGGGTGCGTTTATATAACCGCCGTATTCGAGCCTGAAAATTATGAAGAAATAAAAAAAGAAATAAGCGTTCAAATACAAAACATTCTTGATAACGGAATAACCGTAGAAGAGCTTGAAAGGGCTAAACTTTCTATGAAAACCGGGTGGAGTTTTGCTTTTGAAAAACCGTCTAATATAGGTTATGCCTACGGCATTTGGAATTTAATGGGCAGACCGGAAATAGTAGACGAATTTTTAGCTAAAATGGCCGCCTTAAAAGTTTCCGACGCGCAGGAGTTTCTAAAAAAATATTATAACAAAGATTGCGTAATAAACGCGGCTTTGCTTCCGGAAGATAAATAATATGAAAAAAATTATATTGACGTTATTATTGTTTTTAATATCCCAGTCCGCTTTTGGAGGAGAAATGGAAGAGTTCAGGCTAAAAAATAACATAAAAGTAATATTTGACCAAACAAACGGCATAGGCGTAGTTTCGATGAAAGTTTTTACGCCCGTCGCCGCGGTATCGGAGACAAAAGAAAATGCCGGGATATCGGTATTGGCCGCAAATCTTATGGTCAAATCAACAAAAAACCGTTCAAGCGAAATTTTGGCGCGCGACGCCGACAATATAGGCGCGGATCTTTCGGCTTCGGTAGATTATGACGCGCAGCATATAAATATAAGTTTTTTGTCCGAATATTTTGATAAAGCAGCGGAAATACTTTCCGACGCGGTAAAAAATCCGGCTTTTAACGATGACGAGATAATCGCCGAAAAGAAAAATATTATAGCCGGTCTCAATGCAAGAAAAGACAGCATATTCAATACCGCCATAGATAATTTTACGCTGGATTTTTATAAAAATACTCCGTATGCGCTTACCGTTTTGGGGAGCGAAGAAAGTTTAAACGCTGTCACTCGCATTCAGCTTGAGGCATGGCATAAATATTCGTTTAATTCTTCAAATATATTGATATCGGTTTCGGGCAATATTGATAAAAAAACTCTCAAAAATTCTCTTGAAAAATATTTCGGAGACATTGAATCCGGCGATAAATTTAAAGATTCGGATTTTGGCGTTGACAATAAGGAGTCAAAAACAGTTAACGTTAAGGGCAAATTTAATCAGGCTTATATCATGAAAGGTTTTCCCGCGCCGAATTTGAAAAGTAAAGACGCGGCGGTTTTAAAAGTCGCGGGAGCGGTTCTCGGCGGCAGAATGACAAGCAGGCTTTTTACGGAATTAAGAGAAAAGCTGGGGCTTGCTTATGAAGTCAGCGCGATCTATCCTTCAAGGACGCATGAAAGTTATTTTATTATTTATATTGGTTTGGATAAAAAAAATATTGATCTCACTTTAAGAAAAATAGACGAAATACTAAAAGATATTTGCAGCAATGAAGTTGACGAGCAGGAATTGAAAGATACAAAAACTTATATTAAAGGGCTGTATATAATGGACAGACAGACCGTAGGCAGAAAATCGTTTTATTACGGCTGGCGTGAAACCGTTGGACAGGGATACGGTTATGACAATAAATATCTTGAAGATATAGAAAAAGTAAGTTCAAAAGATATTCTTGATACTCTAAATAAAATTTTTAAACAAAACTCTCTGACCATAATAGTAAGACCGGATGAAAAATAAATTAATCCCGTTTTTATTTCTGTTTTTCGCCGCGTGTTCTTCCGGCGTAACTGATAAAAAGCATGAATCGCCGCAATACGACGGCGCGCCTGTTTACGGAGACGCTTTTATTACCGCAATAGCAAGCGACGCGTCTTTTTTAAACCCTATTCTTGCAAGCGATACTCCCAGCGGAGCGGTAAATGCAATGCTGTTTAACGGGCTTCTAAAATATGACGAAAATTTAAATATTGCCTGCGATTTGGCGGAAAGTTTTGAAGTTTCGCAAGACGGGCTTGTCATAACGTTCCGCCTGAAAAGAAACGTTAAATGGCATGACGGAAAACCTTTTACCGCAAAAGACGTTAAATTTACATACGACATTCTTGTCGATACAAATACAAAAACTCCTTATTCTTCAAGTTTTATGCTCGTCAAAGAACTGGAAATAGTCGACGATTATACGGTAAAAGCGCATTATGAACAGCCTTTTGCCCCGAATCTTGAAAGTTGGGGAATGTCTATTATTGCCGAGCATGTTTTCAGAGGTACAAATTTTAATGATGCGCCAGCTAACAGAAAACCGGTGGGGACGGGGCCTTATAAATTCGAATCATGGCAGACTGATCAAAAAATCGTTCTTAAAGCTAACCCTGATTATTTTGAAGGAAAACCTTATCTGAGCAAATATATCATAAGAATAGTGCCGGACTCTTCAGTGCAGTTTCTTGAATTAAGAAACGAATCTCTCGATTCCGTCGACTTGACGCCTGACCAATGGAATGCTTACGACAGCTTTTTTAAGAGTTATGACAAATACAGGCAGGCGACGTTTTCTTTTACTTTTTTGGGTTTCAACCGTCTGCGCAAACCGTTTGATAATAAAGATTTTATGAAAGCCGTCGAGTTAGCGATAAATAAAAAAGACATAATAGACGGAGTTCTTTTAGGAACGGGCATTGAAATCAACGGCATTTATCCGCCGCAAAGCTGGGCGTATAAAGAGATCCCTAAAAGCGAATATGATCCGAAAAAAGCTTTGGATATTCTAAAATCTATCGGATTTCTGGATATAGACAATGACGGGTATCTTGAATATAACGGAAAACCTTTTGATTTTACCATAACGACAAATCAGGGAAACAAACAAAGAGAATTGAGCGCGGAAATTATCCAGCAGCATCTGAAAAAAATAGGTATAAACGTAAATATAAGAATCATAGAGTTCAGTACTTTTATCAATCAGTATATAGCAAAAAGAGAGTTTGACGCCGTTATCATAGGCTGGAGCACTACGCTTGACCCAGACCAATATTCGCTGTGGCATTCCGGGCAGACGGCGCCGCGTCAGTATAATTTTCTTTCATACAATAATCCTAAAATCGATAAACTCTTAGAGCAAGCCAGAACGACTTTTGATATGGGAAAAAGAAAAAAAATGTATCATGAAATACAAGATATAATGTATGAAGATCCTCCGTGCATATTTTTGTATTTTCCCGACAGTTTGTCCGCTTTGCATAAAAGATTTCGGGACGTTAAAGATTTTCCGATAGGCGTGGGATATAATTTTATAGAATGGTGGACGCCGAGAGCCGAAGTAAAATATTCTTTTCAGGAATAATCATGTTCAACTATTTGATCAAGCGTTTAATTTATTCTATCCCGATTTTATTGGGCATTACGATAATTACTTTTGCGGTAATGTACTGCACGCCCGGCAAACCGACGGATATGATTGCCGACTTCAATATTAAAGTTACGTCCGAAGCAAAAGAAAGGCTTGTGCGGCTTTACGGGCTTGACAAGCCCATTCATGAACAGTATTGGAACTGGCTTAAACGTATAGTTGCGCTTGATTTCGGAAACTCTTTTAAAGACGGAAGACCCGCTTCGCAAAAAATTATCGAAAGGCTTCCCGCGACCGTTTTGTTAAATGTTTTGTCGATATTTTTAATGCTTATCGTCGCGATACCGATAGGCGTATATTCTGCGGTACAGCGCTATTCTCTGCTTGACAGAATTTTAACAGTCATGGTTTTTGTGTGCTTTTCCGTGCCGGCTTTTTGGATCGCTTTGCTGCTTATGATAGTCGTAGGTTTGTGGTTTGGCTGGCTGCCTATTTCCGGTTTGGTTTCTTTTAATTTTGAAAATCTTTCTTTTTTCGCAAAAATGTGGGATTTGGCAAAACATCTGATTCTTCCTTTGGTCGTTTCGACATTAGGCTCTTTTGCGGTTCTTTCAAGATATATACGTTCCGGAATGCTCGACGCGCTTAGGCAGGATTATATCAAAACAGCTTATGCCAAAGGTTTAAGCAAAAAGCAGGTCATTTTTAATCACTCTTTAAAAAACGCATTGCTTCCTCTAATAACTATTATAGGACTTTCGATTCCGGGTTTGATAGGCGGCAGTTTTATTATTGAAACGGTTTTTTCATATCCGGGAATGGGCAGGCTTGGCTATGACGCCATTATGGCAAGAGATTATCCCGTGATAATGGGCATAGGCGTTATTTCCGCATTTTTAACGCTGCTGGGAAACATCATTGCGGACGTCTTATATTCCGCCGCAGACCCAAGAATAAGATACAAATAGGCATATTTAAATGCTGTTTGAGAAAATAAAAATGAAAAAATTATTTAGAAACAAACCGGCTTTTTGCGCTTTAATTTTAATATCGATAATCGTTATTACGGCGGTTTTTGCGCCGTTTATAGCGACTCACGACCCTTCCGCGCAGGATTTGCCGCGCAGGCTGTCCGCTCCTTCGGCGGCGCATTTGCTGGGTACGGACGATTTGGGAAGAGACGTTTTTTCAAGAACGGTTTACGGAGCAAGAGTATCTATTTCGGTAGGTTTTTTTGCCGTGCTGATAACGCTTTTTATCGGCGTTATCTTGGGTATGGTTTCAGGATATTTCGGAGGCTGGGTTGATTCGGTAATAATGCGTTTTACTGATATCATGCTTTGTTTTCCGACATTTTTTTTAATACTTATAGTCATAGCGTTTTTTGAGCCGAGCATTATTAACGTTATGGTCGTCATAGGCATAACTTCGTGGACGGGTCTTGCAAGAATAGTGCGCGCAGAAGTTTTATCGATAAGGGAAAGAGAATTTGTTCTGGCTTCAAAAATGCTTGCCGTAAGCAAAACCCGTTTATTGTTTGCCCATATTCTGCCCAACGCCGTTTCGCCGATAATAGTTTATGCTGCAATAGGCATGAGCGCGGCAGTGCTTACGGAATCCGGACTTTCGTTTTTAGGGCTTGGCGCGCAGCCGCCAATGTCTTCGTGGGGGCAGATCCTTATGCAGGGCAAAGATTATATATACGTTGCGTGGTGGCTTTCGTTATTTCCCGGAATCATGATTTTGCTTACCGTGTTATCTTTTAATATGATAGGCGAAGCTTTAAGAGACATTTTAGATCCGAAGGATAGCAAAATATAATGTTTATACTTTCCGTAAAAAATTTGAGCGTAGATTATAAAGCTTCTTTCGGTATTGTAAATGCCGTCAAAAACGTGAGTTTTGATATAGAAAAAGGACAGTCATACATAATTGTAGGCCGTTCCGGAAGCGGAAAAAGCACGGTGGCGTCCGCCATAATGGATTTAAGCGAAATTGACGGAGGAGAAATTAAATCCGGAAGCGTGATATACGACGGAAAAGATTTTCTGAAATTGAGTTTTGACGAAAAAAGGAAAATAAGAGGCAAAAAAATATCGATGATTTTTCAGGATCCGCAATCTTATTTAAATCCGGTTATAAGAATAGGAAGACAAATTTTTGAAGCGTATGAAGTTCACAATCCCAAAGCGTCAAAAGAAGAAGCGCGCAAAAAAGCCAAAGAAGTCCTTAAAAAAGTAAAGCTTGAAGATACGGAAAGAATATTTAATTCTTATCCTCATCAGCTTTCCGGCGGACAAAA
>JAISDI010000086.1 GCA_031264895.1 Endomicrobium sp.
ATTAGGCGGTGTAAAAGATGTTTAGGAGGTAAATGATTATTACCAGACTGCAAAAAACATAGCGGCCTGCGTAGACGATCAAATTGCCTGCGGGTTTGCCTAAGCCTTTTGAGATTTCGCTTTTAAGAATTTCTGGCGGAACGATCCAAAATGCGAAAATGCCGGCGGCTAAAGCGCAAAACGGAACGAAATGTATTTCAAGTATGTCCATAAATTTTCCGATATTTCCTTCTATAAAAATATTGCATATGAAAGTTACCGCGCCGGTAAGCAAAACCGCGTAAACTCTTTTTACCGCAAATCTGTTTTGCAAAGTTTCTATGACTACTTCCAGTATGCTTATAAGAGAAGTTACCGCAGCAAAAAATACCGCGACAAAAAATATAATCATAAAAGTTCTGCCGAAAGCCATAGTTTTAAAAATATCCGGCATAGTTATAAACATAAGAGACGGGCCGCTAGCTATATCTATACCGAAAGCAAAAACGGCGGGAATTATTACAAGAGAAGCTATTACCGAAGCTAAAGTGTCTATTATGGCTACGTTTCTTGCGGAAGAAACTATATTTTCGCTTTTTTTGGCATAAGAACCGTAAACTATCATTATCGAACCGAAAATCGAAAGAGAGTAAAAGGCTTGTCCTAAAGCTAAAATCCAAGTTCTCGGGATAAACAAAAATTCCCATCTGGGCGTAAAAAGATATTTGTATCCTTCAAAAGCGTTTGGAAGAAACATCACTCTTACGGCCAAAACCAGAAATAAAATTAGAAAAGCCGGAAGCATAAATTTTCCGGCTTTTTCTATTCCTTTTTCAACGCCGTTAAGCATAGTTATTATCACAAACAGCAAAACAAAAGCTATCCATAAAAGTATCGAATTTCCCGTGACGGAATTAAAATACGTTTCGCTGCCCGCCGCAGAAAACGCCGTTCCGGAAACCGAACCTGCAAGAAAACGAAGTACCCACGCTACTATAACGGTATATCCGAGACCTATTATAAAAACCGTTAAAACAGGAATCCAGCCTAAAAATTCGCCCGCTTTAACGGCAAAACCCGTTTTTCCTTTCAACTCTAAAGCTTTTCTAAACGCAAGTATCGGGCCTGAGCCGGTAAGCCTTCCGAGCGTAATTTCCCCTATTATCGCAGTAAAACCTAAAACTGCCACGCATATAACGTACGGAATAAGAAACATTGCCCCGCCGAGTTCTCCGGCGCGGTAAGGAAACAGCCAAATATTTCCCATACCAACCGCTGAAGCCGCGCAGGCAAGTATAAAACCCCATCTTGAAGAAAATAAATCTTTTTTAGCGTCGCTCATTATTTTATTATTATGCTTTAATCTGAAAAAGCTGTCAAACGTCGTTTTTGCATTATTTATTTTTAAAATAGTCCAAATTAAGAATTGTATTTCTCTGAAAATCTCTTTAGATGTACCCTGCAAACAAAGTTTGTCAGAGTCTGCTGTTAATTTATTTCACGACGAGAACTGCTAAAACCCCGTCAGAGTCTTCGACTCTGCTCCCCCTTTTTACGAAAAAGGGGAATTACGACAACAGCAAAGTGGATTCCCGATAAAAACCTTCGGGAATGACAAAGGAATAAAATTATTTTTATCGTAATTCCCGAGTGTCGTAATAGGGAATTACGACTAACGGCATGGGTGACATTGACACAACATATACGTCAGTCCGGACTTTATATGGCGTGTTATAATGGCAGAAAGCGGATTTTGCCGTGTCAAAATTTTTTTGCTTGTCAGAATTTGACTTACAAATCCCCGGCAAGAGGGGTTTCTGCCGGGGATTTATGTTTCGGAAATGTTTACCGAAACTTAAGGCGTGTTCACACAAATTACTCTATAAAAATTTCTGTGCGGCGGTTTGCGGCTCTGCCTTCTTTTGTCGCGTTTGTTTTTATCGGAATCGTTTCGGCAAATCCTACAAATTCCAATTTGTCCGCGTCTACGCCGTACTCTATGAGTTTATCACCGACGGCTCTTGCTCTGCGTTTTGACAAAAGCATATTAAACTCGTGTGTTCCCGTGTTGTCCGTATGGCCTTCGACCGTTATTTTTTTATACTCATATTTTGATATCTCGTGTACAACTTTTCTTACGTCTTTTTCCGATTGCGCAGACAATGCCGCATCGTTGGTTTTGAATAATGCCGCATTGAGCCTCAGAGATTTTATCTTGGGATTTCTTCTTCTTGCCTGCGCTTCTTCTAATTTGGTTTTTTCATATTCAAGCAATTGCAATGCTCTTATTTTTGCGGCTAAAGCTCTTTCTTCGGTTTCTTGTGTTTCTTTCTGCAAATCTTCAATTTTTTTATCGCTGAGTTTCCCGTTGGCAAGAGACAGTTTGTTTCTCGACGTATTAAGTTTTTCTAATGCCTCGTCTGCCGTCCGTATGACAAATTTTGCTTTGATTACCACCAGCTCGTCGTTTACTTCATCTTTCCTTATTTCTTTTTCGATTTCTTTTATTATGTCTTCATCCTGTTTTACAAGATTTTTTGCTTCTTCAAGTTCTTTTATTCCGTAAAGATATTCTGTAAGTCTCTTCTCCGCTGTTTTTGCGGTATCCGCTATTTCTTCCAGTTCTTTTGCGATCCTTACTCTGTCCATACTCTTAATGCTTGTATTGTCGCCAAGCCTTGTTTCAAGCTTGTCAACCAAAATCAAAGATTGAACGGCGTATTCAAGCGACTGCTCGGCATCTTCGCGGGTACTGCGGTCAATTATGGCTTTTTCGGATTCTTCATATGCCTGACCGGCAAGACTTTTTGCCAGTTCCATATCTTTGTAGAACGATTTATCCTTTTTTCCGAATACGAATCTTATGCCGGCATTCCCCATCAAACCTGCGTATTTTTCCGCTCTTATTGCGTTTACGTTTGCAAAAATTTTCAGGCTTTTTATGATTTTTGCTTCAATGCCTGCGCCTACTCCGCCTTGAAACTGTCCTTCTTCGCTTCCTCTGCTTGTAAACTTTATATTAGTATTTTCGAAAACGCTTTTGATTTCGGGTTTGTTGCCCGTTATCAAATATCTGGCTTCGACGTCCGCATAAACGCTGAATATTTTTCTTTCGTATTTCGCGCCTATGCCGATACGCGCCGCGCTTCTCAAATAGTTTCCGCTTTTAACTTTCAAATTATATTGTCCGGCGTGTTTTTCATTAAAACTTTTATATTTAGTATCTTCGGCTTCGATGCCTATAAACGGTCTCAGAGTTGTATGCTGCGTCAGTCCGAAATTCAACGCTCCTTCTATGTCGGCGCTTATGGTTATGGCATCTATGGTTGCTTTCGCAGTCTTGTCCATAACTTCTCTTTTCGTCTCAAACTTGTCCATGCTTCCCAGCAGCATTCCTTTTAATTCCCAGCCTTCTTTCAAATATCCGCCGTACAAGCCGATACCGCCCTTTTTTCCTTCAGCTTTATTTTTTTTCTGCTCTATATCGTCTTTGTGAACTCTCGCGTATATTCCGTACAATATCCCTTTCTCGCCGATATATCTGTCATAACCCATCATCGCTCCAAAAGATGAATCTTTATAATCTCCGAGAGAATTTTCATCGCTCATAAATATTTCCCGCCCGCCTTTCGCCTGCATCCAGAGACCGTTATTTGTAGCGTCTTCTTCTGCATGGTTTCTCGCTTTATCATATATTTCGTCCGACGGGCTGTCTGCGGCGGCGTTTCTTATCACGTTTGCAAGGAAATAACCCGAAAGATTAGACAATACATGTCTTTGTTCACGTTCATTTAAATCCGATAAAAAATGATCTATTGCCGTCTCCCATTCGGAAGAAGGATTTAGAGATATTTTATCTACGGCTTTTGCGACTTCTTTTTGATTAAAAGTTAAACCGCGTACACCGGAGAAAGTACTCACGGACATATAGGTTACGTTAAGCCTTGCTTTATTGTCGCGGTATCGCAGAGGTGTTTCGGCAAAATTGCCCAACACGGATGTTTCGTTGGTCGCGTACAGTTCATGGTTTTTTGTCTGTCCAAAAACTTCCGCCGCATACAAAAAAAGCGCGGCAATCACGATTTGAAAAAATAAAATTTTTTTCATTTTTCCTCCATTAACATACGGCATTTTACTTAAGTTACTTACAAAACTGCTATATATTTAATTATTCGACAAAAATTATCGTCCGTCTGTTAGCGATTCTTCCTTCTTCGGTGACATTTGTTTGTACCGGCATTGTTGCGCCCAAACCCGTATAGTTTATTTTGTCTTCAGGTATGCCGTATTCGACAAGTTTATCCCGAACGGCTATTGCTCTCTGCTTTGATAAAGTAAGATTCGTTTCGTGCGTTCCGACATTATCGGTATGCCCTTCTACGATTATTCTGCTGTATTCGTATTTTTTTAGTTCGTCGGCAATATTTTTTAAAATTTTTTCGGCTTCGGCAGTCAATGTAATGTCGTTGACGTCAAATACCGCAGCATTGAATTTTAGAGTTCCGGTATCCGAATTATTTCTTCTTTCCTCAGCTTTTCTTACGCTTATTTTATGTTTTTCATTTTCAATCAATTTCACGGCTCTGTTTCTGGTGTAGAGGGTTTTGATTTCTGCTTCTTTCAGCCTTTTCTCTAAAGCGTCGATTTCGACGTCGCTAAGCTTTCTGTGCGCAAAAGCGAATTTTTCTTTCGACTTTTCAAGTTTCCTTAAAGCGTCATCCGCCGTATGCACTGCAAGGGCGGACTGGCCTATTGCGCTCTCATTATCTATTTCTCCGTTTTCCGTTTTATACTCGACGTCGTCAATTATGTCTTTGGCGTGAGTTGCCAAAATTTTTGCGCCTTCAAGATCTTTTATGCCAAAAACGAATTCTATAATTCTTTGTTTTGCCGCCAACGCTTTATCGGCAATACCTTCAATCTTTTTTTCAATTTTCGTTCTATAAGGAGCGTTTGCTTCAAAATTATTTTTCAGTTTGTCTTCAAGCCTATTGCTCAAATTTAAAGCCGCATTGGCATATTCGACTCCTATATACGCAAGATCCTGAGTTTCATAATATTCTTGCGTAAACTGCCGTTTCGTGATTTGTTCCGATTCTTCATAAGCTTTATCGGCAAGTTTTTTTGCGCGCTTGATTTCTTTGTTTAATGAAGAACTTTTTTTCCCGAAAGAAAACATTATTCCGGTATTTACGGCAAGACTGCCGTATTTTTCGGCGTCAATCAGATTTACGTTTGCAAAGGCTTTAAGATTTTTTATGATTTCAAATTCCGTGCCGGCGCCTATGCCGTATTCAACCCATCCTTCTTCGCTTCCAGCGCTTCTAAACGTCATATTCGTATGCTTAAACGAGCTTTTGATTTCGGGTTTGTTTTCGCTCATCAGATATTTTGCTTCGACGCCTGCATAAAAGCTCCGTTTTTCCGTTTCATACTCTATTGTAATTCCGCTGCGCGCCGCGCTCCTGAAATAGTTTCCTTTTCTTACGTCTAAATTATATTCCGACGCGCCGGTTTCTTTGAACCTTCCGTAATGCGTATTAGAAACTTCTATACCGGCAAACGGCCTTAAATTTATGTGTTTCGTGAACCATAATTTTAATGCTCCTTCAATATCGGCATTAACCGTTGCCGCATTTATAGCCGCCTTAGCAGTTTTTCCAAATACTTTTCTCTTTGTATCGAATTTATCCGCGCTTGCGAACAGCATTCCTTTTAATTCCAAGAATCCTTTAAAATATCCTCCGTATAAACCGAAACCGCCTCTTTGTCCGTCAGCTTTATCAGATCTTTGTTCAATTCTGTCTTTATCGATTCCTGCATATATCCCGTACAATATGCCCTTTTTCTCTATATATCTGTCAAAGCCGCCCATCGCTCCTAAAAACAAATTTTTATAGTCCCCGACAGAATTGCCGTCGCTTTTGAAGATTTCCCGACCGACTTTTGTTTGCGCCCATATACCGTTATTTGCCATATCTTTTTTTGCATGATTTTTAATTTTACCGTATATTTCGCCCGACGGACTGCCCGACGCGGCATTTCTTATGACATTTGCAAGAAAATAGCCCGACAGCTTTGACAAAGCATGTCTTTGTTCGTTTTCGTTCAAGTTATTAAAAAGATTATCTATTGTTGTACCAAATGAGGATGGAGGGTTTAGCAATATTCTGTCTATGACATTTGCAATTTCTTTTTGATTAAACGTCAAGCCGTTTAAAGCGGCAAATTTGCCGTTTACGGCATAATTATATGGTATATTATATGTTCGCGGGAGGCCGGCTCTAAAATTTTTTAGTCCCAAAGATTTGTAGGTTGAATATAAATCGTGATTTTCTGCCTGCGAGGAAACTGCCTTTACAAAAAATAAGGCAAGTATAATAAGAATTTTCAAAAATACAGATTTCTTCATTTTCTTCCCCTTATGTTCCGGTTAGAACATTCGGATAGATAAAAAAATAATCACACTATACTTATAATATTTTTAAGTTAATAATGATTATTTTTCGAACGCTTGATTAAACAATATATATTTTTTTCTAAATTGTCAATAATAACATTATATTAATGATATTTTATTTTTAGAGATTTTATATTTAAAATTTGCTTTATATTCAATATTTATTCATGGTTTATTAAATAATCACACTATATTAGTATGATTTAATTTTTTAGATTTTTACAATTACAGCCATTGTTAGTATTTGCCGTAAAATTTGTTATTTGCTGTTCTGACCTTTAGAAATTAATTCTTATTTTCAGCGCTGCCCGCTTGACAAATATTACTTTAAATTTTATAATAACCTAAGAAATTATGTTATTTTTATAATTCTGGAGATTATGTGGTAAAATTTAAAAGAAGTGATTCTTTAAATAATCTCAGCGCGGCTTTAGAAAATTATCTGGAAACCATTGCCGCTTTAAAGAGAGAAAAGAAATATGCAAGAGTCGGCGATATAGCAAAAGCGCTTAATGTTAAAAGTTCAAGCGTTAATGTAGCGATAAATTTTCTTGCCGAAAACGGACTTGTAATACACGAAAGATACGGATATGTCGATTTGACTGAAGAAGGCGATAAAATCGCAAAAGAAGTTCAAAGAAAGCACGATATACTATATATGTTTCTCAGAGATTTACTTTTTGTCGAAAGCGCTTTGGCTGTTAAAGAAGCTTGCGAAATAGAACATTCCATAAGTTCCGGCACTATACACAGACTTGAAAGACTCTACGAACTTCTAAAGAAACATTTTCTGACCTCTCCTAAAGATATGGCAAATCTTCAGGACTATCTTGAAAAGGCGGAATGAGCGGGAACGGACGGCAGTAAGTCATGGAAAGTTTTAAATGCCCGAAAGGGTTTTTTTAAGAGATATTATATTAGCCAAGACTAAAATTAGGAGATATAGCTAAATGCGTGTACTTAACAGTTTTAAAAATCGTTTAAAATATTGTTTTTATGATTATTGGCATCACAAGATATCTATGGCCAATAAAAAACGCTGCGATTTTAATCCTGGCAGTATTATGTGCGAAGGATTAAACAAGCTGAGCTGTGCAAAAAGAGGAGCCTGCAAATTTGTTTCTACATGCTGCGATGAAAAGTTGGCTCACAGGCTTTCGGAAATGGGTTTTACGCCCGGCGGCAATATAAAAGTCGTTTCCTGCGGGAATTCAAACGGAAGCGTTATGGTTGAAGTCAAAGGTTCAAAACTTGCGTTAAGCAATAAAATAGCCGACAGTATTTTTATAAAAGAAGAAATATAAGTAAACGACGCTAAAAGAATATATTTTATAAATAACGGATTATAGCGGGAAGAGAATTTTAAATTTCTATCTATAATCTGTTTTTTTAATGACAAGGAATTAGATAAAACTAATAAAATTGCAAACGGCTAATAAAAAAAATCAAACGGCACAAAATACGGGGGAATTTTTATGGAAGAGATAAAGAAGTTAAGCGCTTTAAAAATAGGACAGGCAGGAAAAGTTAAAAGCATTTCTTCTAAATGCGGATCGACTTTAAAAAAGAGGCTTTTAGACATGGGCTGCGTCGCGGGATGCGTTATAAAAGTTCAAAAACTTGCTCCCCTCGGAGATCCTGTAGAAATTACAGTGAAAAATTATTCTCTAAGTCTAAGAAAAGAAGAAGCCGACGCAATAGAAGTTGAAGTCCTTGCGGACGGCACACTATAGTAAAATAGCTTAACATTGTCTCTATTTAATAAGATTAAATCAGGTTTCTCTACATCCACCTAGCCGTCACCCTGAACTCGTTTCAGGGTCTGTAGTTAATCTTTTTAACGACGAGATGCTGAAATAAATTCAGCATGACAAACCCTTTGATTTGAATTTTTTCAGGGTTTTTAGAAAATTCTAATCACGACAAACGTATGAAATAATGGGACAATATTTAATTTGTTTGCTATAGAAAGATAAAGATACTACAAGATTTAACATTTTTTACGAGGGGAAGTCCTTGCGGACGGCATACTAGAAAGACAAAGACACTATTTAGATTTAACATTTTTTTACGGGGGAAGAATATGAGTAATGAAAAAAAACTTATTGTCGCTCTTGCGGGAAATCCGAACTGCGGGAAAAGTACGATTTTTAACGCTTTGACGGGGTCAAACCAACATGTCGGAAATTATCCCGGCGTAACGGTTGAAAAAAAAGAAGGCGTAAAAAAATATAAAGACTATGAAATAACTTTTGTAGATTTGCCGGGGACTTACAGTCTTTCGGCTTATTCCGAAGACGAAGTCGTGGCGAGAGATTTTATTATCAACGATAAGCCGGACGTTGTGGTTCATATAATAGATTCGTCAAATATGGACAGAAACTTATACCTCTTCACACAGCTTGCGGAACTTGATACGCCGGTTCTTCTGGCTTTAAACATGGCGGACATTTTAGAAAGTAAAGGGTTTAAAGCCGACGAGAAAGAACTTTCGTCACTTTTGGGAGCGCCTGTCGTTTCAACCATAGGAAATAAAAAAACCGGCATAGACAAATTGCTTGACGCTATTATAGAAAACCACGAAAACGGCGCTTTTGCGTCGCAAAAAAAAGCAAAAGTCGATTATGGCGACGATATAAAAGCCGAAACGGATAAACTTGAAGTTCTGATTTTAAAAGACGAAGACCTTTCAAAGCTTCCAAAAAACTGGCTTTCGATAAAACTTTTAGACAATGATACCGCTGCGCTTAAAAAAGTTTCCGCGTCAAAAAATGCGTCTGCAATACTTGCGCAAAACGAAAAAAGCAGAAAACACATAGAAGAACACTTCGGAGAAACCGCCGAAACAAAAATTGCCGAATATCGTTACGGTTTTACAAATTCCGTAGTAAAAACTTCGGTCAAAGAATTGAAATCAAATAAAAAAGATATTACCGCTCTTATAGATAAATTTGTTTTAAACAGATTCTTGGGAATTCCGATTTTTGCGCTTGTAATGTATCTTATTTTTAAGTTTACTTTTACGATTTCGGAACCTGTAGTCGGCTGGTTTGAAACTTTTTTTGAGTGGCTTGGCGCAACGGCGACAAACATTATTCCGGAAGGGCCTGTGCAATCTTTGATTGTAGACGGAATAATAGGCGGCGTAGGCGGAGTGCTGGGATTTTTCCCGCTCGTTTTGTTTATGTTTTTTGCCATAGCCTTTTTCGAAGACACGGGATACATGGCAAGAGCCGCTTTTGTGATGGATAAAGTAATGAGCAAATTCGGCTTGCACGGCAAATCATTTTTGCCGATGATGATTTCCACAAACGGCTGCGCGGTTCCGGGGTTTATGGCCACAAGAACGCTCGATTCAAAACGCGACAGATTTATAACGATGTTTGTAGTTTCATTTATGATATGCGGCGCAAAACTGCCGGTCTTTTCACTTTTTATAGCCGCATTTTTTCCCGAAAGCCAGCAGACAAATGTAATGTTTATATTTTATGTGGCAAGCGTCTTCCTTGCTCTTATTGCTGCAAAAATACTGAGCAAAACCGTACTTAAAGGCGAACCAGCGCATTTTGTCATGGAACTTCCGCCTTATCACGTGCCGACAATAAGAGGATTACTGCTCAAAATGTGGGAAAGAGGCTGGCTGTACATAAAGAAAGCCGGCACTATTATAGTATTCATATCGATTTTAATATGGGCGGGATTTACTTATCCGACTGCCCCTGAAAATCCGGATCTTTCAGAAGAAGAAGCAGCAGCCGTACAAATGGAACAAAGCATTTTGGGAAGACTTAGCAAGGCCATGGAACCCATAGTAAAGCCTATAGGAATGGACGGAAACAGAGCAATAGCTTTAGTTGCAGGCCTTGCCGCAAAAGAAGTGGTGGTAAGCACGCTTGGCACAATTTATTCACTCGGAGAAGTTGATCCGGAAGAATCAGAACCGTTAAAAGAAAAAATCGCTTCGGACGAAGGCTGGTCGCCGCTGAAAGCCGTAGTATTTCTTGTGTTCTGCCTTATATACGTTCCGTGTATTGCCGCCGTAGCTGTATTTTTCAGAGAAACCGGCTCAAATTACAAGTGGCTTGCGCTTCTGGTAATAGGCAATACTATCGTCGCATGGCTGATGTCATTTTTAATATACCAAATAGGAACTCTGTTAAAAATAGGAGTTTGAGACGCGGCGGAAGCCGTTTAAGGAGGCATTATGCTGCAAAACATAATCATTCTGGTAATCGTAGCCGCAGCCGTATTTTTCATAATAAAACATTTTAAAAAAGGCGGATGCAACTGCTGCGATACAAAAGACAAAAAAGGCTGTGGGTGCAATAAACCCAAAGAATAAAGGTCTGAAAAAATTTTATAAATTTCTTTAACCCAGATATTCCATTAGAGCTAAAATTTTCTAATGGAACCCATTAGAAATAACGAAGAATAATAGATTGAAAACACAATGAGTTATGCGAAATAAAAAAGGTCAAAAAAAGCATAGGAATGAAAGGTAACAAATAGGTATTTCTAAAATACTGTTCGTCA
>JAISDI010000010.1 GCA_031264895.1 Endomicrobium sp.
TATCGGCAAGATGCTTGGCGGCATTGAGCGGCTTTCCGGAATATATTCTGATTTATACTTCGGCGTTGAAGCAAACGCTAAAGCGGTTTTTGAAAGCGCCGTATCTTCAAAGATAAAAGTTATAGTCGCCGGAGGCTTTCATACGGCGGGCATCAACGATATCTTAAACAAAAAACGCATAAACAATATTACTTTTATGCCGAGAATCACGTCGGCAGGGCAGGAAAATTCGCAAAAATATGTCGAATACGCCAGAACGCTGTATTCCGCAGGAAACGCCGCAATACCTCTTCCGGATTTTAATGGAATTACTTTAGAAGAACTTGCCTCAAGAGTGCTTAAAACCGTTTTCAATGAACGAATAAACAACGGACTTGATTTATCTTCGCAGGCAGTGAAAGAAGACATAGAAAGCTTTATGTCCGCAAGAAAAGATATAGCTGAAGTTGACTTTTCTTATAGCAAAAGGTCTATTACATATAAGGACAAAACTTCAGGCATTGTTCATTCGGTACCTTTAAAAGAATCCGACTATCCGGCGTATTCTGCCAAAAGCAATCTCACAATGCTAGGAGAAGTCGTTCCGAACATGATAATGGTTATGTTAAGAGAAGCGACTTTTAAGGCAAATGATATAATTCCAAATTTATTTCTCAGAATGGTAAGAAAAACCGATTATTACCGTGATATATACGGTGATGATGAACTTAGTCTTAAAAGTGATATATCGTACGGAACATTTAACTATGAGAGTTTTTTCACTAGCGTTCCGTTATTTCTGAACAAATTTATAATAGAAACATTATCTTCTCTTATAAATGTAAATAAGGAATATCCGAAAATATATGAGGAAATTAAAAAAAAGGCTTCTGTTCTTCTCAGCGGTTTTGATGAGGATAAGATAGAGATAAGAATAGTGGATGCTTCTTTCTTAATAAATGAGGAAGGCTGGTGTTATGCGGCATTAAACGGCAATAGAGCCGCAAAGTCGGCGGTTTTGTATGTTCATGCAGATTTTATTGAAGCGATAAAAAATAAAACGTCAAGTGAGCGTGAAAATATTATACAGGAATTGATAATGCATGAGTCTATGGAAAACAACGCTTTATATAATGAAGAATCGGAGGAATATTTTTATTTTGGAGAGTATCTTAGACTCAATAACATTGGAGAAGAAGGAAGAACTATAGCAAAATTTCACGATTTTATAAGTTCGCCTCAGTTCAGCCTCATGCTCAGCAAAACAAGTATGAAAGATATGACTCAAAAAGGCCAGCAGAAAGAGCTTCTGAAACTCGGAAAGAAAATAATGAGTGAAGCTGTGTCAAGGCATGAGGAAATACAGCATATTCATAAAATCGAATCTCTTGACAGAGTCAGCAAACCGATAAAAAATGATTTGATAATGCTTAGGCTCGGCGATACTGCCGTAATCGAAAAATATGCCGATGAAATTTCAAAATATATCAAAGACAAGAATTTAGATGACAGTAATTCTTTTGCGATTGCCGTAAGACATACCCAGCCTATACATGTTATGCAGAAGATAGCGAAGTTGGTCGGTGAGAAAACAGGATTGGAAATTATTTACGTAACTCAGGACGAATATATGGATTATGCCCCTATGAGAGGGCAAATCGCGCGTGAAAACATACGGGATAACTATGAAATTGCTGAAGAGTCAGTTGATAATGTCGTGGATAAAAGAATCATAATTCTTGAGGATGTTACTAAAACGGGATTTGTCTTCGGAAAGATGTCGAAGCCTTTAAATGAAGCCGGAGCGTTGTCAGTCATACCTCTCGCCATCTTTGACATAATAGGCTCCCTTGCGCCCGCAAAAGTCAAAGGCGTGCAGGTACATTCCTCTATAAATGAACTTTTTAATATTAATGATTATCTTACGACCTATATGAAAGCAAATCCGAAGGAAATAGCCGAGAAAATTATTGCTTTGAAAGGCGATACTACAAAATATTTTTATTATGCGATGAGCGAACTGCTAAAGTCTGATGATCTAAAGTCTGATGATCATAAAGCTTTTAACATTATAATAGATAGACTAAAACAAAAAGATGCGGATGCGGCGGAGGCGAAAAATACTCTTTTGGAAAATATGTATGCAATGGTCGACGCGTATCCGGAAATCGCCAGTGAAATAACCCCCTTGTTATTTTTTATAAAAAACGATTTAACTCCTAAAGAATTAAGTGAGGGAGGCAATGCCCTTACGGGATATCTTAGCCATTACATAGGCGATAAGTTTGAGAAGTCAACAGGCGGAGTTCTTGAAATTACCTCAGATGATCTTGACAAATGGGGCAAATTCCAGTGGCTTATCCCTCTGTACTGCAGGCTGCATGGATTTACGAAGATGCATATAAATCTTCAGAAACCGGCAGATATAAGTCCGAAAAATAATTTATCGCTGCGCGAAACGGCTCAGCAGCTTAAAATTGGTGTGCTTTATCAGTATCAGTCTGAAAAAGAAATAGCCGACGATGAAAAATTACAAAGAAAAAGTAAAATTAAACAGGCCGTTAAAGACAGAAAACTTGACGAAGCGGTCAACGCAGCCCGCCAAGATTTTAAAGACGCCATTATTGCAAATGAAAAGAATAAAGATTTATATGCCGACAAAACTGCTGCGAATAAATATAAAAACGCCATCAAAAAAATAATGGCTGAAGTTAATGAGATAGTAAAAGAGATAATAACCGAAGAAAAGGCATTTACTTTTAATCCTGATTTGTACAGCATAGTGGTCGGCGGTTCACTTGTAAACGGAAGCGTTACTGCCAATTCCGACATATATTATGACATTATAGCAAGAGATAGCAGTATCGTTGAACCCATACAGAAATTGTTTCTTCCGGCTTATCAGTATGCTTTGGAATGCACGGGGC
>JAISDI010000143.1 GCA_031264895.1 Endomicrobium sp.
AAAAATAACTCTTCCGTCATATGCCTTTTGACTTCGTCAAAATAAAAGAAGTCCGCGCTTAGCATTAAAAGCGCTATCACATACGACAAACTCATCAACGCAACGCACACCTTCATAAATGTTCGTGTGGTTGAGTATGGCAAAAACATCAATATTATAAACCCGCCCAAAAGTAAACTTATTATTGAAGCGTCAAAACGCAGCCCGTATAAAAATGATATTGCTTTATCGTATGTCAACAATGAGGCAAAAACATCGGAATACGCAACACATATCAAAAAGCGAAATAAAGCAAAAATCAAAATTAAGCTGACAAAATAAAACAATGCGATTTTAATTTTGATTTTTACATCCTGCGGATACTCTTTTAATAAAATATCTTTTACGGCGCTAAATATTTTTTTCATTGTTATACACCTCCTCTCTAATGTCTAAAATTATTCAAAAATCCTGATAAAATTTCCTCGTTTCATGTCTTAACAATTTAAAAACTATTTTATAAATTCTGCTTTTCAAAAAACGCTAAAAACACGCAAAAACAAACTATTCCAAACAAACGTTTACTATATTACAAAATTTATAAATAAAATCAAAACATAAACTAACCAAATCAGTCCACTTTTAAATTTTAAATATTAAATATACATTTATGTTTGACTACATAAAATTAAAAAATACATATATGCAATATTAATCGCACATGTATACAAATGAAAAAAACCGTATAGGTTTTAAGCCCATGTGGTCTAATATAATATTTTATAATCGGGTCTCTTTATGTAACGGCTAAATGGGTTTTTAGAAAAACTCATAGAATATTCGATAAATCAAGAAAGTTATAATTTCTAAAGCCGCATTAATTTTGTTATAATCTTTTAATAGTGATTATTTTATATAATTGTTTGATTTAAAAATGTTTAACAAAAGCAATATTTTACACATTATATGCGTTTTCTGAAGACTTACATAAATGGAGATGAAAAATGAAAAAAAATGTTATTGTAATTATGTTTGTATCTTTTGTTGTTTTGAGCGGATGCGTAGTGGAACATTATAATGCTCCGGTAAGAACGAGATCCGTTGTATACGTCGAATCGGCTCCGCCGCCGGAACCGGAACCTGTCGTAATTCATTCTGTGGTAGCGGTAACGCCTAAAGAGCCGCCTAAACACAATAATAGAGTTCATTCGACAAGCAGATTGATAGAGGCTACTGGCAGAAACGATTTAAATGCCGTAAGAACTTTTATATCTCACAGAGACAATGTAAACGAAATTGTTATTTCAAAGAATTACCAGCCTACCGCTTTAAATGAAGCAGTGTCAAAAAATCATCTCAATATAATGCGCTATTTAATAGACCATGGGGCAAAAGTCAATTCCACGCCTTCCGGAGAGCCTTTACCTTTACAGATAGCGGTCAGAAAAAGATATTATGAAGCCGTTAAACTTCTTGTTGATAATGGAGCTAAAACCTCCATTAACGGCATTCTTCAGGAGTCCGTTTATGCGGGCGCAACAAATATTTTAGAATATCTTACAAGAAGCATTTCCGCAAGGAATGTCTCGCTGTTTAGACAAGACCTTGACCTCGCGCTTCTTAAAGCCGCAAAGATTGGCAATGCTAACGCGGCTAGAATTTTGATAAGAGCCGGAGCAAATCCTGATATCCGTGATTCCAGAGGACGCGGTATTATATTTTATGCCATAGAAAGCAATAATCACGAAGTTTTGGAGTTTGCCGTTAATTCTTCAAGGTCAATGATCAATCACGCGGATGCCGACGGTTACACGCCGCTAATGATTGCCGCACAATTTGGGTCTAACAAAGGAGTTATATTTTTAATTCAATCCGGAGCGCGTCTTGACATGCGCGATAAGCATAACCGCGATGCGATAGGTCATGCTAAAAACAAAGAAATAGAAAAATATCTGCGCGACGAGCACGAAAGAAATAAAAAACCTAATATCGACGTTCATAGCAATAATTCCAAAAATGCGCACCCTGACAAAAAAATTCAGCAAGAGCCTCCTAAACCCAACAATAATACCGTCAATAAATTATTGCACAAAGATGCGCCGCAAGATAAAAAAGCCGCGCCTCATGCTTCCGTTGTCAATGTGAAACCCGCCGCACCCGACAAAGACAAAAAAATAACAAACGATAAGAAACCTGTTGCCGCAGCTTTGCCGCCTCAGCCTCAGCGCGCCCCTGCAAACGAACATAAAGAAGATAAAAATATTAAAGCGAATGATAAACAAGCCGTAAACCAAATTCAAGATAAAAACCCTCAACCTGTAAATCAGCCGCGTAATGATGATAAAAAAGCTGCAAATAATACGCAGCATATACAGCCGGCAAACCAGAATTCTAACGTAAACGCGCAAAAAATATCCGGCTCCGGACAGGAAAGTAAAAACGATAAAAAACAACCCGTAGATAAACCTGCTCAAAATAGTTCAAGGGATGTTAAACAACCCCAGACTCCTCCGAATTCACAATTGCAAAAAACCGATGAAAATGTAAAACAAAAAGATGACGACAAGAAAAATATTTCCAAAGACAATAAAAACATAAACAAAAATAATGAAACAAAAAAGGAAGATATTAAATCCAAATCGGTAACAACTGAAAGTGATGATTCCGAGAACGATGAAATAAAAGACAAAGACGCCGATAAGACCAATACCGTAAAATCCGGTAAAAATACACAAGAGAAAAAAACTGCCGATACAAATAATGCGGCTAAATTAAGTCAAAAAAATACATCGGCGCCCTCGTCTTCTTCCGCAAAGAATGAGTCGACTAAAGGCAGAGAACAAAAAAAAGAAACAAAGACAAAACGCTAATTGCATTTCTCTAAAAACTTAAAAAAGTTAAAACTAAAAGACTCATCATCAACCCGCTGATTTGTATTTAACATGGCTTGCGGCTGGAGTAAACTCCAGCCGCAGCGCAACAAATAAGATGAAATGAAGTTGATTCTAAAGCCTGAACTTGACTTTTAACATAAGAGAGAAGTGTATTGTATTGCGGCGGGCGCGAGATGTGAGCGCCCAATCCTTATTTTTACAGGTAAGTATACATAACGCCATTTGTCGTCATCAACCCACTGATTTGTATTTAACATGCGCCCCCCCGTATTAAGACCTCACGGGTTAGGCCTCAAAAGAATTACAGCATTTCCGAAAACTTCGGGCATGACGACAAAAATGATTTCACTCATTTGTCATTCCCGAAGGTTTTTATCGGGATCCATTTT
>JAISDI010000219.1 GCA_031264895.1 Endomicrobium sp.
CAGCTTGCTGATTTGTATTTAACCCAAAAATTCCATTAGAGCTTTCTAAAAACCATCTTTTTTCCTTTGTCGTCATACCCGAGTGTCTTTGTCGGGTATCCATGTTCGTCGTAAAATAAAAACATCTTTCAGTAAAAATGGATTCCCGATAAAAACCTTCGGGAATGACGGCATGGGTGGCTGATGACAGAAGAGCAAAATCATCTTTGTCGTCATGCCCGAAGTTCTCGGAAATGCTGTTATTCCTTAGCAGCCTGCCCCGTGAGGTCTTAACACGGGGGGCATCCATGTTGAATATAGATCAGCGGAGAGTTTTCAGATATACCCTGACCGGATTTTTATCTTTCGACGGTAACTTTGCCTCTTTGCACTTTTCCGCCGGACTTGATGTAATAAATGTAAGTTCCGGAAGCCGCCTGATTGCCTGAATTGTTTTCGGCATACCAAACGTATGATCCGTCCGATACGGTTTTATCGTCAAAAACAAGTTCGCCGACAATATTATAAATTTTTATCTCGGCTCCGCTTTTCAAATTTGAAAACGTTATTCCGACATTGCCGTGTTTTGAAGGCTTATAAGGGTTGGGATATACGACAAACCTGTCAGCGGCTATTTGGGCATAAAAGTTTATATTCAAGTATGACTGTTCGACATTGTTAAGCGTCACATAAGGCGGCGAAAAGTCGTACTCCTGAGATTCCGGAGTTATGGTATACGTTTTGCCGTAATATGCTTCTGCGGTATATTTGCCGTCGCTTGCGGTCGTAAGCGTAACGGTGCTTCCGGCATTGTCGTAAACAGTTACTTTTAAATTGCCCAAAGCTTTTGAATTTAAAGAAATTACTCCGCTGAGCATATATTTTTGATAAGCTATGAAATTTATGCCGGTTATGTCGGCATTGCCTGCCGTAAAAGAATAATTTTTGCGGTCAAACTGAAATTCTTCCGACAAAGGAGTAAGCACGTAATTTACGCCATCGATAATTTCCATTTCATACGAACCGTTAAACATAGCCGTCTCAGTAGATTTGCTTAACGAATCGTAAAGCTGCATTGCCACATGAACATTAGAACCGTCTTTAGCGTTTGTCAAAGAGCCGTTTATTACATGCAAACCGGGCGGCTGTACGCCGGTAGGAATAACAAGGACGTATGTTCCGACTCTGCTAAACGTCGATTTTATCAAAACCGTTGGGGTAGAAACGCTGATACTTTGCGGAGGATATGTTTTTTCAGGAAGATTTCTTTCGGAATTATAAACTGCAATTTTGATTTGGTCAGCCGTAAATCCGGCAGGAACGGTAATGTTTGCAAGCTGAACATATCCGGTTATATCTCCCAAAACTCCGGAAGATGAATTTACCGTAAAAGCAAAAGGCAGAATTTTATAATACGTTTCATCTATAACAGGAACCTGCGTGGTCGATACGGATATTAGATCATCGTACTTGTTCATAAAAAGAACATGATTGTTTCCGTCGGCGCGCAATGTTCTTAAAGAATCGTATTTAAAATTTATAAAATCTTTTGTTACGGCAGTAGTCATCGGCGGAACTTTCATGCTGCCGGCGGACGCTCCTCCGGAAACGGATTTGAAAGCAACTGTTTTATAGTCTTCGGAGCCGTTAAACGCAATATAACTTTTTGTGCCGCCTTTAGTCATAACGCAAAAAGACCCGTTGTCTGCCACAACGCTTGTGTCAATCGTGCCGTACTCATTAAAAAAATTAATGAACTGGTAAGAATAAGTAAGAGAACTGCCCTCTTCAGCCGAAAAACCGCCTGCAATACAATCGCTCAGTGCGCCTGCCGCGTCAAATAAAGATTTATATCTAAGCCATATGTCTTTCCATAAAATAGTAAGATTAACACCATTAACAACACCGGTGCCTCTGTTGGCAAACATCTCGTCATAAAAGCTTCGCGCATAAGAGGTATCGTACCCGTGATAAAGCATTGAAGGCGTTAATGGAAGTACCTGTATACCTTTTATGGTTTGGGATATTTGCGGTTCAAAATGAAGAGAATAAATCGATTCGTTGTCCCAAAGTATGCCTATGCCTTTATGTGCGTATGGCGTGCCGCCGTAAATTTCACCGGAAGTGTCAAGGAAATATTCTTTTGTCGCTTCATATTCCGTAGTATATCCGTATGCGCCAAGATCCATCAGTTCCTGATTTTTTGAAGCCAATCCCCAAAGGTATATGCCCGCCCAAGCGTTCATGGCTTCCGAAGAAGATTCCTGGTTAATGCCTCTGTCATCTCCGCCGCCCGGCCCGTCAGCCCAAGAATGCCCTTCATAAATGTCAAAGTTCCTTAAATACGGAAAATCCATATCATTGCGTACATGGCTATAACTGTCTCTTACTAAAAGATCCACAATGCCTTTATAATCGCTGCTGTCGGCAAACTGCGGGTCAAACAGTGCAAGGATCGCGGACGCATATATAAAATATCCGTAATGAAAATGATGATCATTATATTTTTCCGAACCGAAAGCATACGGTCTCCCGATAATGCCGCCCCAGTTTGAATCATATGCGAAATATTTTGAGCCTGAACCGTTTTTATACCAAAGCTCCAATTGGGCTTTTAACCTTTCAATCATCTGATTTCTGCTTGCTATATCTCCGAACTGATGAAAAATAGGGATAAGGTTTGCCGCTTTTGCCAAACCTTTACCGCTATAATAAGTGTCTGCCGCGCTGCCTTGCGCGCTAAAATTTTTATCCGTATTAATATAGCCCCGCATTGTGTTTCTTGAAGCTTCCGGAACTTCATATGTAAGATTTGGCAATATGCCAAAAAATTTATTTTCGGTAGTAAAAGAAGAACCCGTACCTACTTTTAATACGCCTCTTAGTGTGCGGAAATTATATTTATCGGGTTTTAAAGCTGTGGAAGAATTTTTCCATTGATGCGGAAAAAGCGCAAAAACGGTGCCGCTTAAAAAGCTTCCGCCAGTTCTCTTTGGAGGAGCAGTAATAAAATCAAAAGTAGTTTTAACCTTTGAATCTTGAAAATCGTATGAAACTTTAGTATCGGTAATAAAGTTATACGCATATTTATAATAATCATTAAAAATCTCAACGGCATTATCTTTTGTGGCAGTATTATCTTCTCCGGCAGTTATCAATGCTATGGAAAGATACCTTTCCGCAGAAGAAAAAGCGATGTCAATACCGCCGGAAGAAATGTTAAATGTAGTATTTTCGGGAGCGTAAACGGCATAATAAATAACGCGGTTTGCGGTGCCTCCGTCATAGCCTTTTACAAGAATCTTATCCGCGCTTTGATTTCCGGAAATAGTGTTTCCTTGAGCATCATATACTGTGATATTACCGCTATATGCCCCTATGTAAGGGTTTAAACCTACAGAATATTCGTTATAAGTAAAAATAAACCCTTTGCCGATAGTGGTTGTTATCTCTTGTGAACTATCAAGACTGTCTCTGCATATAAAAGTGGCAGACCAATCTGAATAGCCGTCCAAAAGTCCTTTGGAAGAAGATATTTCCCTGTTACCTGAAGATTGAATTTTGCCGGATATTCTTGCCACAAAACGCTGTTCATAATTATTGTGTAATTTGTCAGGAGAAGGCATGAATGATATTTCCGGATACCCTAAAAGATACCCTTTACCGGCAGCGCTGCCGCCCGCTCCCGTATTAAGATTTACGATCCACGGCGATGCCGACATTCTAATCGAATAATCATGATTTGCATTTTTAGTAAATATTGAACCGAACCATCTGTTTGTCGGATACGGAAAGCTGACTTTTTGAGTTACTCTTGGAGACGGTAAAGGAGAAGGATACGAACCCAGCCGTCCTTTTCCGCCCGGTGAAGGAGCCGAAAAACCGGCCGAAACAAAAAACAACACTGCCGCAAACGCAATTACGATTTTTTTTGTGTTTTTTAATGTCATTTTATACCCGCTTTTTCTGTAAATTAATTAATATAAATAGTCTTATTTTATTTATCTTAATGTTAATATTATACATTAAAATTCTGTTAAAGACTATGAAATCATTACAAAATTCAGTTTGTTTTATCAACGGAAACTGCCGGCGGTTTTTATAATAAAAAATCCATGCTTTTATAAAATTGCGCATGGATTTTTAACGGTTTTCTTGCCGGTTTTATATTATATCCTTTTTGAAAGCATAAATTTGAACTCGTCAGAAGTATTTTCAACATAAAAATTCATACTGTTTTTCTTCATATAATAATCAAACTTTTTAGTGCTGATAACATAATCGATCAGCAAATATGCCCCTCCCGCAACAAGAAGCAGACCAAGTATGCCTTCATAAGCATTGTTCATTTCATCTTTGTATTTTTTCTTATACTTATATTCTACAGACACAATATCTATAAGCCTTGTAGGAGTTGACGAAGGATATTGTCCCTCATAAACGTAAGAAGTATCGGCATTTGGATCAGAGGTTTTTGATTCGAGTCCATCGGGAGGATTTGTAGAGGCGGTAGGGTAGTCGTGTCCGACGCTAAAGTTTTTTGATTCGTTTATGACTAAATTAGGCAACGAAGCGCCTTCGGGATTGCCTTCATACGTTATTGTTTTTCCATACTCAGTCGGCTCATAGTGGCTGCTTATACTGCCGTCACTGTTTGTGGTTTTATATCTTATCCAAACACTTACATTCTGTAAATCAACATTGCCCGTATTTTCAATGTTCCCTTTAGTTCTTATAAGATACAAATAATTGTCCGTATTTTTATACCAAAAAGACGAAAAATTCATATTGACGGAAGGTCTGGATATGTCGACTTGTACGGTTCTAAACCCGTCATAAGCAAGCAGACCGCCGCCGATCACAAGCAATGCTCCGTAAAGTATTCTGTATTTGGATTTATATTCGTTAAAATTGTCATATTGAACGCTTCCGTATCCGAAAACTGTATTGGCGCAAATAAATAATGCGACAGTAATGCAAATAATTTTTTTCATGCTTCCTCTTTTTTTATCTTACTTTTTAATTCGTCAAGAAGAGCGAAAAGATTTTCAACGTAAACCGGTTTTTGCATATATCCTTGCGCTCCAAGCTCTTTTGCGTGTTCTTCGGTAAAAATAGTGCCCGAACCCGTAATAAAATAAATAAGCGCGCTTGAATTTACTTCTTTTATGTAATGGAATAAATGGTCGCCGTCAAGATCAGGAAGCATAATGTCAAGAAAAATGACGTCGGGGTTTTCTTCTTTCAGAGTTTTCAGACATTCGTCGGCATTACCTGCAACGCATACGTCAAAGCCTCTCCTTTGAATAAGCCTTGCCATATTGTCCCGTGCGTAAATTTCATCATCCACAAGCAAAATCTTTATCATTTTAGGGCAGCTCCGGTTGATTTTATTTCAAAGATATTATATCTGTATTTTGAATCGTTGGCAACAAAAAACTCCATATTTTAAAACTTTTTTACACCGCAACAACAAACCGGACATATCCACAATATTATAGATTTACTTATTTTGCAAACCCGTTTGCTGACATCAACACGACAA
>JAISDI010000014.1 GCA_031264895.1 Endomicrobium sp.
GCGTTTCTTTGCCGCTGTCTTTAAATTCCGAATTTTCTTTTCTGTAAGATTTTCCGTAAGGCCTTCCTTTGTTTTCGCCTATTTTTACGGAAAAAAGAATTCTGTGAAACCACGAAGGATCCTGTCCTGCGTATCTGCCTTCTTCTTCGCCGTAAAAAGCGTATTCAAGCTGGACAACGTTTGTTACGACTGCCGCGCCTACCGAAGGATAACCGGAATTAAAACCCGCTCTTACGGCAAAAGGCGCAAATTTATATTCCGCGCCAAAATGAAGTTTTTTCCAGAAAGAGTCCGTCAAAGTTTCATCGTTGTTTGCAATGTCCGTCACATCGGCGGCAAAAATAAATCTTTTGTTTGTTTCAAAATATTTTCCGGGCCAATAATAAATTTTTTCCGGAAAATATGCGGCTCCTATATTCCATTCCGGACGGATTCCCGCAGTATATGCAGCTCTTGATTTTATGGCGTTTTTGTCGTCTTCGTACTTATCGTACTTTATATTGGTATAGAAAGCGTCCGTAAGCTGCATACCAAAATTCCATTCCGGACTTAAATGGTAAATCAAACCAAAATCCAAACCGTAACCGCTTCCCGTTTGGTAACGGATGTCCATATCTTCAAATTCTGCGACGGACATGTTTGTTTCTGAAGCTCTGCCTCTGTATATGTACTTTATGTTTGCTCCTAAAGATAATTTGCCGGGAATTTTTAAAGCTTCCAAAGAATTGATCCTGTAAGAAACCGGAACGGCGGCCACAGCCGTTGCTTCGGCAAGATACGAAAAATTCGGGACCACCATGCTTTGATTGAATTTAAACTTTGCATTGGCAAAAGTAAACAGACCAAGTCCCCATGACAAATAATTATCCGCAATAACTATAGGTTTTGAAATATAAGCAAAATTAGGAAGAGAAAAAACGATATTCGGAGCAAAAGATGCTATGCGGTCATTTATTTTTTCTAATAAATCGGTCTGATCGTCGCTGTCGGCAGAATCGAAATTTTCCAAATCGCTTTTATTGTCATTGAAAAAATTAATAAAATCAAAAATTTCCGTATTGATCGCAAAATCGATATTAAAAATCTGAATCAAATTTCCCCTTCTTTGCGCCATGCCGGCGGGGTTATAAAAAAAAGCATTTTCGTCATCGGCAACGGCAGTAAATGCACCGCCCATGCCCATAGGACGTATACCTCTTACAACAGCCTGATTTTCTTCAAAAGCAAAAACGTTTGAAGTAAAAAGAAACAGCGCTAAAAAAAGACAAACTAAATATTTTTTCATATTTTATTCCCCAATTATCTATCGTTATAATCTACATGAATGTCGGATATGTCTATATCGGAGCTAAAATGATACCTTTTGAGTTGTAAAGCACGTATGACATAGGCATTATTTGTTCTAACATCGTCTATAAAAGAAGTACTGACGCCGTAGTCCGAAGAAACTCTTTCAATACAGCGGTACGCTTTTTCCACATAGCTGATCAGTTCCTCAATCGCATTCCTTACGGATGGGGCAATAGTTGGATCATCATAACGCGGAATCGTATCGAGTTCCATTTTGAAGTTACCGTAAAAATTAAGAGCTTCCTGAACGTCCGCATCAGGATTGTTTATCACCTGCAAAACTCCGTACAGCAAATAAGAAACGGCGGCATTTAAGTTTTTGTCAACCATTCCATCTTCGTAAGAAACTGCGTCGTCATCTACTATTTTTGAAAGAAGATCGTTATTTTTGCCGACAATCTTTTCCAAAGCGTCTTCCAAAGCCTTTAATTTAGAGTAATCCAGATTGTCAAAAAGTTCTTCAGCAGAACTTCCGCTTATTACCGTATTTACGATATCGGTAAACACAGGCCCGACGGCATCTGCAAAAACTGCCGAAGAATAACCGTAAATCGCTTCTTTATCATCAGGCTTTTTGTTCATAGCGCTCTGATAATAATTTTCGGCTTTTTTATAATTCTTGTCTTTCATGGCGGCATTCCCATCTGACATCAGTGAAGCGTAATCTCCTTTTCCGGAATCGTGCGCCCATGAAAAAATATTGCCGTTGCTGCATCCGCATATAAATGCGACGGCAAAGGCAAAACAACAAAAAATAAAAATCAAACGCTTCTTTTTCATTTTGTTTCCCCTCTTTTATAACCTTATTTTGAACCTTAAACAAAAATAAAACAGACGCATAAATCTGTCGCATTTGTTTCTTAGATATCCAAAAACTTTATTTATTATATCAAACAAAGTAACTTTTGCATAAGAATTTCTATAAAAATTTCAAAAAAGTTAAATTTGAAACATTCGCCATCAACCTGCTGCAAACATACTGGTTTTCTCCAAAAACCTCTTTAAACACCATTCAGTAAACAAAATTTATAAGGAGGTGTGTCATTATCACCTTGTAGAAAATCGGAAATTCTCCTATTTCTAAACAGTCATTGACTGACGGGGTGGCCGCATCAGCGGATGGGGTATCAACCCGCTGACTTTGTATTTAACATGGATTCCCCCCGATTAAGACCTCACGGGACAGGCTGCTAAGGAATAACAGCATTTCCGAGAACTT
>JAISDI010000036.1 GCA_031264895.1 Endomicrobium sp.
GTGATACCAGTTAATATGTTTTTTTTCACGGAGTTCATTAATGATTTTATTGACTGCATTTTTGTCGGGAAGGAAATCAAATAAGTTGTCTCCGCGTTTAACTCCTATAAAATTTCCGGCGTGAGAAGTTACGAACTCCGCCGTGCCGTCAGGCGAAGCTATTGCAAAGCAGATTCTGCTTGAATCGAATATCTCCTTGAGCAGAAAACGTTCTTTATCGGCAAGCGAGTAAAATTCTTTTGTTTTTCTTAAATCTTTTGCATACCATATCGCCGCATTTACGCCGCCTTCTTTAACGCGCACAAGAGTAATTTCCGAAGGAATAATTTCTCCGTTGAGTTTTTGATGGTTCCATTCAAACGTAAGCTGTCCTTCGTCAATAGCCTTGAGTATCATTCTTTTTGCTTTTTGTGAAGAGAGTTCTCCGTCCGGCTGGTATTTCGGCGAGAGTTCATAAAACCTTTTTAAATATTCGTCTTTATCCGTAAATCCGAAAAAATCAAGAGCCGTCTGATTGCAATCGATATTTTCTCCGTTTTCATCGAGATAATTGCAGCACAGCGGCATATTGTCAAATGCAAGCTCCGTTTTTTCTTCTATGGTGGGAGATTTTTTCTTATTATCGTATTTTTCTTTCATGATTTTTATTATACACTCTTTTTATAAATTTGTATACATTAAGAATAATTAGTAGTTAGTAATGAGTAATTAGTAATTAACGACAACGACAACGACAACGACAACAACGACTACCTCGTCGGGCTTAGGAAATTCCGGTTTGTCGTCATTCCCGAGTGTCGTAATCGGGAATCCATTTTGTCGTCGTCGTATTCCCCATTTCCAAAGATTCAAAAATTCCCTTTTTAAAAGGGGTGGCAGCGCCTTCGGCGCTGACAGGGTTTATACTGGGAGTGGACGGAGGGAGGACAATTTAAATGTCTGACGGTAACAGCATAATGATAACCGCATTATGCTCACAGATACAAAAATATTTACAAAATTGATATAATTCCAAAATATGAATTATTTGATAGAAACTATCGGCTGTCAGATGAATGTATGTGATTCGGACGCGCTTGGCGGCGTTCTTTTATCTTATGGCGCCGTAAAGGTAAACTCATTGGCGGATTGCGACGCGGTTATTCTAAACACCTGCGCCGTGCGCGCTCAGGCGGAACAAAAAGCTTTCTCTTTTCTCGGCAGGGCAGAAGAATTTAAAAAAGAAAAAAAACGCGGTTTAAAAATTGTGGTTGTAGGCTGTATGGCCGAAAGGCTCGGAACAAAAATAAAGAAACGCTTTTGCGGCGTGGATCTTGTTATAGGCGCAAAAGATATAGACAATGCTGCGTTAAAAATATTGAATTTATGCGGTATGGATAAAAACGAAAGAAATGAAATGCGCGGCGAGAAATCAGAAATAACGCGCTTCATAACCATTATGCGCGGCTGCGACAATTATTGTTCTTACTGCATAGTTCCTATGGTCAGGGGAACGGAAATCAGCCTCGATTATAATCATATTTTAAAAGAATGCGCTCTTATGGCGGAAAACGGAGCGAAAGAGATAATGCTTTTGGGGCAGAATGTCAATTCTTATAATTTTGGAGACGTTAATTTTGCCGCTCTCGTAAAAAAAGTATCGGAAATCGACGGGATCGAAAGAATAAGGTTTATGACCAATCATCCTAAAGATTTAAACGACGAATTAATTGAAGTAATGGCGTCCGAGCCTAAAGTATGCTCCCACATACATCTGCCTATGCAGTCCGCCTCGGATAAAATTTTAAAAGCAATGAACAGAAAATATACTTATGCGCATTATCTTAACCTTGTCGAAAAACTCAGAAAAAAAATTCCGGATATAAGCATTACCACGGATATGATAGTAGGTTTTCCGCAGGAGAGGGAAGAAGATTTTCAAGCTTCGCTGCAAGCCGTAAAAGACATACGTTTCGGAGGGCTGTACGTTTTCCGTTATTCTCCGCGTCCGCATACTAAAGCCGCCGATATGCCAGACGACGTGCCTCTTGAAGAAAAGAAAAGACGTCACGCGGCAATACTTGAAGAATCAAACAAAATATCCGCCGAAATAGTTTCGGGATACGTCGGAAGCGTTCGGGAAGTTTTAACCGAAAAATACGAAAACGGCGTTTTAGAAGCAAGGACTAGAAGCGGAAGAAAGGTATTTGTAAAAGGCTGCGAAAAAGATTTCGGCAAAAATATAAACGTTTTGATAAAAGAAGCAAAAATAAACTCACTTTTCGGCGATATTGACCATGAAAAAGCGTAAAAACGCAAGATTGATAATTTTATTACTGATGCTTTTGTTTATCGTATCGTTTTTTTTATATGCCCTTAACCGCGTAGGCATGTTTAAAAGAAACATTTTTACCGATGAATTAAGCGCTTCAGCGCTTTTATTTAACGTCGATCCTCTTCTAATAGAAGCCGTGATGAAAAGGGAATCTAATTTGAATCCCGACGCTGTTTCCGGCAGGGGAGCCGTAGGTCTTATGCAGGTCATGCCCGATACTGCCAAAGAAATTGCCGAGCAGATAGTTTTTGAAGATTATGACGACAGTAAACTTAAAGATCCGTCGGTCAACATAATGTTTGGAACGTTTTATCTCTCTAAACTTTTAACGTATTACAATTATAATTTGATTCTTGCTTTGTCGGCATACAATGCGGGCATAGGAAATGTCGACAAATGGCTTGCTAAAGACCCAAAAATTTCCGCAAAAGTTTCACGCATACCGTTTAGGGAAACAAAAAGACACGTAAGAGCCGTCATCATTACTTACAATTTTTATAAAGGGGCCGAACAATTAAAAACTCTTCTGAAAATAAAGAAAAAATAACTCCTCTGATGCAGCAATACTGGGATATAAAAGCCAAATATTCCGGCATGATTTTATTTTTCCGTCTTGGCGACTTTTATGAAATGTTTGGCGAAGATGCCGTAAAGGCGGCGCCTGTCATGGAAGTCGTGCTGACGCGCCGCGCCGGTATGCCGATGTGCGGCATTCCTTACCATTCCATCAACTCTTATATAAGAAAGCTTATAAACAAAGGCATTAAAGTGGCCGTCTGCGAACAGATTGAAGAAGCCGGAGCGTCAAAGGGAATAGTTAAAAGAGCGGTAAGCCGCATAATAACGCCCGGAACGGTTCTTGAAGACACCTTGCTCGACTCAAAGAAAAATAATTATTTGATGGCCGTATATTTTGACGAAAATATTTTTTCCGGAGCATTCGCCGCGGCGGATATTTCTACGGGAGAATTTTTTACTTCCGAATGCGCTTTGAAATCTCTTGAGGCTGAAATTTCAAAATACAATCCCGGCGAAATAATGATTTCTTCAAAAAATCTTCAAAATCCGCATATAGCGTCGTGTATAGAAAGACTTAAATTTCCGGTTTCCGAAGTCGAAGAAAAACATTTTGAAACTTCGCGCGGCGGTGAGAAAATTAAAAAGGCATTCGGCGCAAACGCCCTAAAAGCATTCGGGCTTGATAAAAAAGAAATCGTCTCGGTTTGCGGCGCAGTTTTAAATTATATAGACGAAACGCAGCCGCAGGCGGCGGGCATATTTTCTTCGATAAACTATGTCAGAAACGCCGACTTTATGTATCTTGACGGCGTGGCAATAAGAAATCTCGAACTGCTTTACTGCATGTCTACGGGAAAAACGGAAAATTCTCTTTTGTCCGTCATGGATTGCACAAAAACGCCGATGGGCGCAAGAACCGTCAGACAATGGCTTATAAAACCTCTTACGGATATAGCAAAAATCGAAGAAAGACAAAAAAACGTCGGTTTATTTATTGAAGACGGAATCATTCGCAAAGATATAAGAGAAAAATTAAAAAGCGTTTCCGATACTGAAAGGATCGCGGCGCGCATATCGTCCGCTTCCGCCTCGCCGAGGGACTTGTCCGCATTAAAAGATTCTTTGCGCGTGATAAACGAAATTGCCGATATTTTAAAAGACAATGAAAAACTAAACGCGCAAAAAGATAAAAACGTCCTCATAATTAAAAAAATTTCCGACGCGATTGTTGAAGAGCCTCCTGTATCTTTAAAAGACGGAAACGTAATAAAGAGCGGCATAAATGCCGAACTTGACGAACTGCGCAGGCTTTCAACCGACGCAAAAGCGTATATTTCAAACCTCGAATCCAAAGAAAGAAAAAGCAGCGCAATCAATAATCTTAAAATAGGGTATACGTCCGTTTTCGGATATTACATTGAAATTTCAAAAGCAAACATTCCTCTTGCGCCCAAACATTACGTGAGAAAACAAACTCTTACGAACTGTGAAAGATAT
>JAISDI010000042.1 GCA_031264895.1 Endomicrobium sp.
TTTTTATTTTACAGAACTCTTTGTTTTTTCAATCTATTATACTTCTTTTTTTCTATTGGTTTCCATTAGAGTTTTTTTTCGCTAATGGAATATTTGGGTTTAAACGCTATACATCACAATTGCCGGACACACTGTGTCCGGCGGCTGTGATTTTTTAGCGTTAGATTCTAAAAAGATTTCACTTGTTTAAAGCGGCTTTTACGAATTCTCTGAATAAAGGATGAGGGTTCATAGGTCTCGAACCGAATTCGGGGTGAAACTGCACTCCTATAAAAAACGGATGGTCGCGGATTTCAACTATTTCAGGCAGAATATTTTTATGATATGCGCTTACCGTAAGCCCTGCTTTTGCGAGAGTATCCACAAATTCCGGATTCATTTCATATCTGTGTCTGTGTCTTTCTTCAACCGAAGTTTTTTTGTAAATTTTATGGGCAAGCGTTCCTTTTTTGATTTCGGACTTATAATTGCCGAGCCTCATTGTGCCGCCTCTGTACTTTATGTTTTTTTGTTCGTCGAGTATTTTTATCACGGGATATTTTGTATTATCGTCAAATTCCGTAGAATTTGCGCCTTTCATTGACGCCATGTTTCTTGAGGCTTCTATAACGCTGCACTGCATACCCAGACAAATTCCCAAAAACGGAACTTTGTTTTCTCTTGCATAAGTTATTGATTTTATTTTCCCTTCTCTGCCTCTGTTGCCAAAACCGCCGGGAACCAAAACGGCGTCGTAATTTTTAAGTTTTTTGATAAGATTTTTATCTTCGGCGCCGAGATAGCCCGTCTCGGCTTTTGCATTGAGGCTTGCGGCGGCGATATTTAACGATTCGTCTATTGATTTATACGCGTCTTTCAAGTCAGCATATTTTCCGACTACGGCTATTTTTACTTTCTTTTTGGTTTTGCCGATTTTCTTTATTTTGTTAAACCAGCTTTTATTAAATTTTTTCTTGGGTTTGATATTTAGCTTTTCAATTATGAGCGAATCGACTTTTTGTTTATAAAGCGCTTCCGGAATATAATAAATCGACGGGCTGTCCATAGCGTCGACAACGCAGTCTTCGGGCACATTGCAGAAAAGAGAAATCTTTCTTTTTAAAGATTTATCGAGATGATATTCCGTTCTGCATATTATCATGTCCGGCGAAATGCCTATTTCGCGCAGTTTGTTGACAGAATGCTGCGTGGGTTTAGTTTTAAGTTCGTGCGCGCCGGCTATGTAAGGAACAAGCGTTACGTGTATGCTGAAAACGTCTTCTTTTTTATTTTCAAGCTGAAATTGTCTGGCCGCTTCCATAAAAGGCAGTCCTTCTATGTCTCCGACAGTGCCGCCTATTTCTATTATGGTAACGTCGTATTCGTTTTTTAAAGCGCTAAAACGCCTTTTTATTTCGTCGGTTATGTGCGGAATCACCTGAACGGTGGCGCCGTCATAATCGCCTCTTCTTTCGCGGTTTATGACGGTCTGGTAAATGTCGCCTGCGGTATTTGTATTGGCTTTACCGGTAAAAATGTCCAAAAATCTTTCATAAGTTCCCAAATCCAAGTCAGATTCAGCTCCGTCTACGGTAACAAAAACTTCGCCGTGCTGGTAAGGATTCATCGTACCCGGATCAACGTTTATGTAAGGGTCGAATTTTATCATATTTACTTTAAATCCGTGAAGCTGTAAAAGCTTCCCTATGCTCGCTCCGGAAATACCCTTTCCCAAAGAACTTACTACGCCGCCGGTAATAAAAATATACTTTGTCATTTAACATCCTTCCTTATATGTTAGTTTTGAAATTTTTGTAGGATACTTATCGGTAAAACATGCAGTGCAAAAAACGTTCCCTTTAGAATTTGCCGCGCGGCATGAATTTACAAGATTTTCCAAATTTAAAAATGTCAAAGAGTCGACGTTCAAATATCTCCTCATCTCTTCTACGGATTTTTGCGCCGCAATAAGATGCTCTTTCATGGGCGTGTCTATGCCGTAATAACACGGGCCTATTATCGGCGGACACGAAAGCGCAAAATGTATTTTTTTTGCTCCGGCTGCCCTTAAAGTGCCTATTATTCTTCTCGACGTGGTGCCTCTTACTATGGAATCGTCGATAAGAATTATCTCTTTTGCGTTTACTACTTCTTTTATAGGACGCAGTTTAAGTTTTGCGGTCAAATCCCTTAAATTCTGCGACGGTTTTATAAACGATCGGCCTACGTAATGGTTTCTCACAAAGCCGGTTTCAAAAAGTATATTAGAAGCCCTCGAAAAACCCTGCGCCGCAAAATAGCCCGTATCCGGCACGGGCATAACTATATCGGCTTTTATGCCTTTCATCTGCTCTGCAAGACATTCGCCCATTTTTATTCTCGCCTCTTTGACGGACTTGTCAAACATTATGCTGTCCGGCCGCGAAAAATAAACCTGCTCAAAAATGCACGTATTTCTTTTTTTTGGTTTTTTGTAGAAAAAAGAGCGCTTTATTTTTCCGTCTTCTATAACCACTATTTCGCCCGGCTCTATCTCTCTTATGTATTGTCCGCCCATAACTTCTATGGCCGCGCTTTCCGAAGCGACTATATATGAATTTTCAAATTTGCCCAAAACCAAAGGCCGAAAACCGCCGGCATCCCTTGCACCTATCAGAGTTTTATCTTTCAGCACTACCAAAGAAAAAGCTCCTTCAAGCTTTTTCATGGATTCCGACACTATTTTTAGCAAACTTCCCTTTGACATGGCAAGCAGATGCAAAAATATTTCCGTATCGGACGTATGACTGAAAATAGCGCCTTTTTTTAAAAGTATGCGTTTAATTTTCGTAAAGTTCGTGATGTTTCCGTTATGAGCTACGGAAATGTTTCCGTGTATACAGCTTATCTGAAAAGGCTGCGCGTTTATGAGCGTGCTTTTTGCGGAAGTGGTATAACGAACATGTCCTATGGCGGCGCTGCCTTGCAGTTTGGCAAGAGTGTCTTCGTTAAAAATCCTCGACACAAGCCCCATAGACCTAAACGTTTTCATATTATCGTTTCCGCCGACGGTTATGCCTGCGGACTCTTCGCCCCTGTGCTGCAAAGTCAAAAGCCCCGCAGAAACCAAAACAGCCGCATTTTCATTGTTCTCAACGCCAATAATTCCGCACATGATTTTCCCCTTTAGCTCTCTAACTGCGCCAAATATACGTTTGCTTGCGAATCCTTGCAATTTATGATTTTTTTTATTATACTTCTCAAAGACGGGAGTAATTCCTTATAAAATGGGGTTCCGTATGGTTCCTCGAGTTTAAACACTTAAATGGTTTATAAGGTTTCCCGTCTTTTTTATTGCCTACTCAAACAATGTATATTCTTCCACTATCAATTTTTTTATAATGTTATAAAAATACCTTTCGCTATTTTCATATTTTTTAAATATAGCCCAAGAAATAAAATCAACTGCCTGAAGACCTTTCACATTATAAAAAGGCTGAACGTTTACGTTGATATTTACCTTATGCTTATCATACGTTTGCGTTTCAATGTAATTTTTAAAATTTTCATTTAGAAATTTATTCGTTTCTCTCTGCGAAGCTATGAAATTTATTTTATCATTTTTAGACAATACATTTTTATTGGCTATTCTATCTAATAATATATTTACGATATAATTATAAAAAATAGGCTTTTCATCTTTCATTTTTGTAAAAACATTTTTCTTATTTAAAATGATTGCCATAACGCTTGCATCTATGTCTTTTAACAAGCTTAACATCTTTATTCTAACTTTAGCGCTCTCTTTAGCGCAATGCAAAGCGCCGCCTTTGATATGCTTTCTATATTTTTGCGGAATCGATTTGTAGACTTTAGCCACAGCTTTATTTATGGCATTGTCATTTTTCACCATTAAAAAAACGATGACAAAATTTCTCGGAGTCTTCTCTTTTGCAAAATCAAAACCCAAATCTCCGCTTTCATCCATAAAAATATACGACACTATCGTCTCCCTATAAATGTTTGGTCATTGGGCAATAATCAAAACTTCTTTTGATGTTTTATTA
>JAISDI010000074.1 GCA_031264895.1 Endomicrobium sp.
GCTTCAAAAATCTTTTGCGAATGCTTTCAGCGGCAAGGGTTTTTGCTTACTTTTTGACCGACTGCAAAAAGTAAGGCGTGGGGTTCGGGGGTCCGCAAAAGCCCCCGACTAAAGCCGTTCTTAACGGCAGACCCTGAAACAAGTTCAGGGTGACAACATGGGCGTCAGAAAATTCAAGTGGTTTGATAACGAACCTTTTAATTTAATTTTTTAGGGTTTTTAGAGAAACCCGTAAGGCAAAAAAATGGCTCATAAAAAATTCTCAAGACAATACCATAAGAATAGAGAAGAAAGACCTTTAGACAATATAATCTACGGCAGAAACTCCGTTTTAGAACTGCTTAAAGCCGGCAAAAGAACCGTCAACAAAATACTGATTGCGCAGACGGCAAGAGGCGCGGCGATAACCGAAATCATCAATACGGCAAAAAGTAAAAATATAGCTATTCACAATGTCCCTCCGGAAAAACTGGATAGATACTCAGAAAACTCACAAGGCATAGCCGCAGAAGTATCCCCTATGGAATACGTTGAAATTGAAGAACTCATTTCTAAATCAAAACAAAGTAAAAACCCTCTTTTGGTTTTGCTTGACGGCATTGAAGACCCGCACAATTTGGGAGCGATAATAAGAAACTGCGTGGCTTTCGGCGCGGATGGCGTCATAATACCGAAATGGCGGGCGGCAGGCGTAAACGAAACGGTATCAAAAGCTTCCGCCGGAGCCATAGAGCATATACCCGTTTCAAAAGTTACAAACACAAACCAAGCGCTTGATTTATTAAAAGAAAACGGTTTCTGGATAGCCGGCGCTGAAAACGGCGGACAAATTTTAGAAGAAGCAAATCTTCCTTTTCCATTAGCAATAATAATAGGCAGCGAAGGTTTCGGCCTTCACCGCCTCATAAAAGAAAACTGCGATTTTCTGATTTCGATCCCCCAAACAAACACTATCTCCTCTCTTAACGCCTCGTGCGCTTCCGCCGTAATTTTATACGAACTGTCCAAAAAAAGAATTTAAACAAACCGGATATTTGTATTTCTATTTAAATTGTATTAAAATAATAGCCATTAAGATAATAGCTATTAAGATAATATAAATAAAATAAGAGGTTTTATGAAATTCTATGACAGGAAAGATGAACTTGCGGTTTTAGACAAATTAAATAAACAATCTAAAAAGACAAGCTGTTTTACTTTACTTGTCGGCAGAAGAAGGCTTGGGAAGACGGCTTTGCTTATGCGGATGGCGCAAAAACAAAAACATTTATATCTTTTCGTTTCAAGGCAGAGCGAAAAACTTTTATGCGAGCAATTTCAAAAGGAAGCAAAAATTTCTTTAGGCTTTGAAATTTTCGGTCAAACGGAACATTTTAAAGATTTGTTTGAAGCATTGCTCCGTGCCGCCGAAAAAACCCAATATACACTTATCATAGACGAGTTTCAAGAGTTTGAACGCATAAATCCCGCAATATTTAGCCAAATACAAGATTTATGGGATAAATATAAAAATAAAGTTAAACTTAATTTTATAGTATGCGGTTCAATATACTCAACACTTATAAAAATATTTGAAAATTCAAAAGAACCCTTATTTGGCAGGCTGAATTCCAAAATAATTTTAAAACCTTTTCAAGTTATTTTGCTTAAAGAAATATTGAAAGATCACAATAAAAAATACACGAGTGAAGATTTACTGTGTTTATACATGCTTACGGGCGGCGTACCCAAATATATAAGTTTGCTTATGGACTCAAAAAGCGTATCAAAAAACAAAATGATAGATTTTGTTATCAAAACGGACTCGCTGTTTTTAAGCGAAGGAAAAGATTTACTTATTTCCGAGTTCGGCAAAGATTACGGAACGTATTTTTCGATATTGCAGTTGATTGCAAACGGAAAAAATACACAAAGCGAAATCGATTCGGTTATAGGCAAAAATACGGGCGCATATCTTATGAATTTAGAGAAAGAATTTGCTCTGATATCGCGCAGAAAACCCCTATTTTCAAAACCCGAAAGCAGAAACGGCCGCTGGCGCATTGCCGACAATTATTTAAGTTTCTATTTCAGATTTTTGTATCCAAACCAAACTCTGATAGAACAAGGACAATACGAACTGCTCAAAAAAATAATTCTAAAAGGATACGAGCAGTACAGCGGATTTGTTTTAGAAGATTATTTCAGAGAAAAATACATCCAGTCCGGAAAATTTACGCAAGCGGGAGCTTATTGGGATAATAAAGGAGAAAATGAAATAGATATAATTGCGCTTGACGTTTTAAACAAAACAGCCGTCATAGCCGAAGTCAAACGAAATGAACGAAAAATCAACCTACAGCAGCTTACAACAAAAGCACAAAATTTAAGAAAACAACTAACGGAATACAAAGTTGAATATGAATCTTTATCTTTGACGGATATGTAAATTAAAAAAAAACCTAAAAAAGTTAAAATCAAAAGGTTCGTCGTCACCCCATTTAAGTCTGCCGTTTGATTAACAACAAAAACACTACTTCAATTTATAGTAAATTTCCACTTTTTTAAAAGGGGTGGCAGCACCTTTGTCGAGACAAGATATCTGACGGAGATCTCGTCATACTATGCCGTCCGCTTGAATAATTTACGCGCTTGTTTGGTTACCATGTAAAAAATACAAGAACCAATAAACCCAGATATTTCATTAGAGCTAAACTTTTCTAATGGAATCCATTAGAAATAATGAAGAAGAATAGATTGAAAACACAATGGTTATGCAAAATAAAAAAGGTCAAAAAAGCATAGGAATGAAAGGTAACAAATAGGTATTTCTAAAATACTGTTCGTCATGCCCGAAATTTGTAATCGGGCATTTTTACTAAAGATGTTTTTGTTTTACGACGAAAGTGGAT
>JAISDI010000189.1 GCA_031264895.1 Endomicrobium sp.
CAAGACAAGACAAGACAAGACAAGACAAGACAAGACAAGACAAGACTAATATCCTCTCTTTATTATCTTTTTTTAAATACATTTTTGGCGCATCACTATATAACAATAGATTAATAAAAAGTCTGGTTTTTACGAACCGGACTTTTTTCATTTTAGGTAAAAGTGAGGAGCTTATCTGTCCGGACGTGTTTGTCGCGCGGGATTGTAATCTTGCTAAGCAGAGACAATGTCTATAGTCATTAAAAAATATAAAAATTGGAGAATTGCCGCTATGAACAGCATAGTTTTGTCTGATTTGGAAAACATTTATAACAGTATTTCCGATAACAAGCATAAATTTGAAGATTCAAATATTTTTATAACGGGATGCGCGGGTTTTTTAGGTTATTACATAACTTCATTTTTTGATAAATATAAAAATGATTTAGGCATTAATTCAGTTATTGCCGTTGATAATTTTCAAGTGGGAAAACCGTATTGGATTGACGATATTTTAAAAAACGGAAATATCACAATAGGAGAATTCGACATTATAAAAGGAAATTTGCAGGAAATTAAATTAGATAAGAATAATTCTTTTGTAATACATATGGCTTCGATAGCTTCTCCGGTATTTTATAGGAAATACCCGATAGAAACCATAGAGGCAAATATATGGGGATTGAAACGTCTTCTTGAAGAATATAAAAATGAATCTTTAAAAGGCTTTTTATTTTTTTCCAGCAGCGAAATATACGGCGATCCTTCTCCTGAAAATATTCCTACTCCGGAAACTTACAGAGGAAATGTGGCGACTATAGGCCCGAGAGCGTGCTACGACGAATCAAAAAGGTTCGGCGAAACTATATGCTATGAATATTCCAAAGTATGCAAAATACCCATTTCGCTGGTCAGGCCTTTTAATAACTATGGTCCCGGAATGAAACTGGATGATAAAAGAGTTCCTGCGGACTTTGCCAAAGCCATTGCAAATAATGATGATATCGTAATTCTTTCCGACGGCAGGCCTACAAGAACGTATTGTTATGTCGCCGATGCGGTTTCGGGATATTTGAAAGCTCTGCTTCACGGAGAATTTGACGTTTTCAATATCGGTATCGACAAACCCGAAATAGAAGTTTTAAGACTTGCAGAAATATATCAGGAAGCCGGCAAAGAAATATTTGGATATCAGGGCAAAATAAGGTATATGGCTTCAAACGAAAAAGCTTATTTGACAGACAACCCTAACCGCAGATGCCCGATAATCGATAAAGCCGTAAGCAAACTGCAATATGACCCGCGCATATACGTAGATGAAGGCGTAAGAAGATTTTTACAATATATTAAAGAAGAGGCAATAAAATGATATCTGTATCCGTGTTAGGGCTTGGCTTTGTAGGTTTGACGACTGCCTTGGGATTTAGCGAAAAAGGAATAAGAACTTACGCTTATGATGTCGATAAGAATAAGCTTAATATGATAAAAAACAATAATATTCCGTTTTATGAAGCAAATCTTGAAAATGTACTCAAAAAAAATAACGGGAAAAATTTTATTTTGGCGTACAATATTGAGGATGCCGTTAAAAATTCTAAAATAATATTTATATGCGTAGGAACTCCGTCGGATAAAAACGGTAAGGCCGATCTGGGATATATAAAATCAGCTCTTGACTCAATTCTGAGCGTTATTTCAAAAGATGAAAAGAAGATTATTGTCATCAAATCAACGATTCCTCCATCGACAACTCAAAATGAAATCATTCCGTATGTCAAATCTAAAAATTTTGATACAGGAAAAGACATTTATATAACAAATAACCCTGAATTTTTACGCGAAGGATGTGCATGGGCAGATTTTTTTGAACCCGACAGAATAGTTATAGGAACAAATGACGATTATGCAAAAGAATATTTATCGGAAATATATAAAGATTTTGGCGTTCAAATTCATTTTGTCTCTTTAAATACCGGTGAATTTGTCAAATATTTGTCGAATACATTTCTTGCAGCTACGATAAGTTACTCTAACGAGATGTCTATGATAGCAAATAGCATAGGCGGAATTGACATAAAGTCAGCTTTTGAGATATTTCATCAAGATAAGAGATGGAACGGATTGCCGGCAAGTATGGCTTCTTACGCTTATCCGGGGTGTGGTTTCGGGGGATATTGCCTTCCAAAAGATACTCTTGCTTTGGTTCAAAAAGCTTTTGAATTCAATTATGACGCTAAAATTTTACGAAACATACTTAGCGTTAATGATGAGATAAAGCCTTTTTGGATAAAAAAGATATTGCGGCAAGCCGATAAAAACGAAGTCATTGCGGTTCTCGGTCTTTCATTCAAACCGAATTCTGACGACGTAAGGCAGACTCCGGCTCTTAACATTATAAATTTACTTATAGAGGCGGGATATAAAAACATAACAGCTTATGATCCTGTTGCTAACGATTTGTTAAAAAAAACATACCCTCTGGCGATTGAATATGCCGGTTCGATGGCCGAAGCAGTGGCAAAATCAAAATTTGTAGTTTTAGTAACGGCTTGGGAAGAATTTAAAAATAATAAAAATCTTTTAAAAGATAAAACCGTTTTTGATTTGAGATATTTTTTGTAGATTATTTTAAAATACCGTTATTTCTTAAAAGGCTCTTTAATTTTGTCTGCAATAAAATTAAGCATTTCTTTTGTCATTCCTGGGTAGACGCCTACCCAAAAAGAATTATTCATTGCATAATCCGTATTTTCCAGATTTCCGATTATTTTATAATCTTTTTTATTTTTTCTCATACTGTCAAAGCAAGGATGTTTTATTATGTTGCCGGCAAAAAGCATTCTGGTTTGGATATTATTTTTTTCAAGATGTTTTACTACATTATCTCTTGTAACTTTGGAATTTTTCTTTACGGCAATAATGAAGCCAAACCAACTGCCCTGAGCGTCTTTTTCTTCTTTAGGCAATATTAAATCGTCAGATAAATTTTTAAGACTGTCGTAAAGATATTTCCAGTTTTCACGTCTGGCTTGTACAAAATTTTTGAGTTTTTTTATTTGAGCGCATCCTATTGCCGCCTGCAAGTCAGTTGCTTTTAAATTATATCCGAAATGAGAATATACATATTTATGGTCATACCCCTTGGGCAGTAACCCAAATTGTCCGTTAAAACGGTGTCCGCAAGTATTATCTTTGCCGGGAGGGCAGCAGCAATCCCTTCCCCAATCTCTTAAAGAAATAAGAATTTTGTGAAGTAAAGAATTGTTTGTGTATACGGCTCCTCCTTCTCCGGTTGTCATATGATGCGCCGGATAAAAACTTGAAGTTCCAATATCTCCTATTGTGCCGGTATATTGCCATTTGCCGTCAATTTTATATTTTCCGCCCAAAGAATCGCAATTATCTTCAATAAGCCATAAGTTGTTTTTCTTACAAAAACTTTTTACTTTATTTAAATTAAACGGATTTCCCAATGTATGAGCTATCATTACGGCTTTTGTCTTTTTTGTGAGAGCTTTTTGAAGCATGTTAACGTCAATATTATATTCCGGAACGCTTATATCAACGAAAACAGGCACTGCTCCGTATTGTATTATTGGCGTTACCGTGGTCGGAAAAGCCGCGGCTACAGTAATAACCTCGTCGCCTCTTTTAACGGCTCTTTCTTTTAAAAGTGGAGAAGTCAAAGCCATAAAAGCCAAAAGATTTGCAGAAGAACCCGAATTAACAAAACCACAGTGTTTAACATTCAAAAATTTTGCCAATTCTTTTTCAAGTTCATCCGTATACCTTCCCGATGTAAGCCAGAAATCTAAAGACGCGTTAATAAGATTTTTTACTTCTTCGCAGTCAAAAACTCTGCCTGCATACGGAATTCTGTTTCCTTTTTCGTATTTTGGCTGTTTTAAGAAATTTTTAACATATTTGTCGGTAAGATTTAATATTTGTCTGCGCGCCGTTTTTGTGTTCATATAATATCTCCAATTAAATTTTTATATTCTTTTATTTGCTTATTCATTATTTCATTAAATCCTTCTTTTTTAAGATAGGCTTTTGTCCAGCGTGCAGTCATATCAACGGCTTTTTTGATATTTATTTGGGGTTGCCAGTTGAAAATTTTTTTTATTTTTGAATTATCAAGCCTTAAAAAACCGGCTTCATGAGGTTCATTATTGTTTTTAACTTCCCAGTCTGCATTCTCAAAATTAGCAAAAAATAAATCGGCCAGTTCAGATGTTTTTATGCAGTCGCTTATTTCCGGGCCTATATTATAATTTCCCTCATATTTTCTGTCTTCAAACTGTTTTTTTATGATTATGCTATATCCGAAAAGCGCTTCGACGACATGTTGGTACGGCCGTACGGAATTTGGATTTCTTATGATGAGTTTTTGTTTGTTTTGTATTGCTTTTATGCAGTCCGGAATTATTCTGTCCGACGCAAAATCTCCGCCGCCTATTACGTTCCCTGCACGCGCCGTAGAAATTGCCGTCGAGGTTTTCCCAAAAAAAGATTTTTTGTAGCTTTCGGTTACAAGTTCCGAGCAGGATTTTGAATTTGAATAAGGATCTCTGCCGTTTAATTCGTCCGTTTCCTTGTATCCGTATTCGCTTTCGATATTTTTATATACTTTGTCGCTCGTAACGTTTAAAAAAGATTTTACCGTTCCGGACTGCCTTACAGCCTCTAAAATATTTACGGTCCCCATAACATTTGTTTCATACGTGTATACAGGGTTTTTGTATGAATCCCTGACTAAAGGCTGCGCCGCCATATGAATTACTATTTCCGGTTTAATTGCCGAAACTGCTTCATTAAGCTGTTTCAAATCTCTTATATCTGCATAAATATTGTTGATATTTTTTTCGATTTCGCAGATTTCAAAAAGGCTTGGGCTTTCAGGCGCAAGAGCATATCCGGTTATATCAGCCCCGAAATGATTCAAAATTTTGCACAGCCATGTTCCTTTGAAACCCGTATGTCCCGTTATAAATACTTTCTTATTTTTAAAAAATTCCGTCATTGATCGCTCCTACCACACTTTCCATGGGGCTTCGCCCTTTGTCCATAAAGTTTCTAACAGCAGTTTGTCTCTTTGCGTGTCCATGCACTGCCAGAAGCCTTTGTGCTTATATGCGGCAAGCTGTTTTTCTTTAGTCAACTGCTCAAGCGGGTATCTTTCCAAAGTCGTAGAGTCGTCGGACAAATAATTAAAAATTTCCGGCTCAAAAACCATAAACCCGCCGTTGATCCAGCCTGTGTCTTCCTGAGATTTTTCATTAAAATCTGACACATTATTTTTTTCATCGATATTTAGAACGCCGAAACGCCCTATGGGCTGTATCGCGGTCAATGTTGCGGTTTTTTTATGTATATTGTGAAACTCGATAAGCTCGTTTATGTCCACATCGCATAATCCGTCGCCGTAGGTAACCATAAAACGTTCGTTTTCAACATACTGTTTTATTCTTTTTATTCTTCCGCCGGTCATTGTGTCGCGGCCGGTATCAACAAGAGTAACTTTCCAGGGTTCTGCTATATTATTGTGTATCGTCATTTTATTTTGGCTGGAAAAGTCAAATGTTATGTCTGAGTTATGAAGGTAGTAATTGGAAAAATATTCTTTTATGAGAAATCCTTTATACCCGCAGCAAATAACGAAATCGTTAAACCCAAAATTAGAATAATATTTCATTATATGCACCAGAATCGGCAAATCGCCTATTTCAATCATTGGTTTTGGCTTTAAATAACTTTCTTCGCTTATTCTTGTGCCGTATCCGCCTGCAAGGATTACAACTTTCATCGGTATTCTCCTTGGGATTTTTCAATTTATGCCGCCGGCAAGAATATTCGCGCGTCATAAACTTAATTTTTATAATTTTACTTTTTTGACATGCCGTCTGCAAAAACAAAATAACGCCCATTTTTCAATAAGCGCTATTTTATCAATTTATTATGATTTTTTAAATGCTTAGCTTTTTTTGCCTATGGCTATTAGAAGAGGAACTTCGCCGCAATCCGGGAACAGATGACAGTTTATACATTCGCTCCAGATTTTGTGCGGAAGCGTTTCTTTCGGTATAACTCTATACCCGAGTTTTATAAAAAATTCCGGCTTAAAGCTTAATGCAAAAACTTTTCCTATCCCTAAATCTTCCGCATTTTTTTGCAGTTTTTGAACAATTTTTCTTCCTATGCCCTGCCCTTTATATTTTTCTGAAACCGCCAGCGCTTTTATTTCTGCAAGATCTTCCCATGCAACGTGCAAAGCTCCGCAGGCTATTATTTTTCCGTCTTCGTTTTCAACCGCTACATATTCCTGAATATTTTCGTATATTGAGTTCAAAGACCTGTGCAGCATCTCTTTATTATCGGCATAAAATTCTACAAGTTTATGCATATCTTTTACATCAGTAACTTTTGCCGGCCTGATTTTCATCATATTCTCCATTACAAATATTTCACGAAGTCATATCCGGCCTGAATTGCTTTTTTGTTTACTTCAATCAATGCAGGCTTTGAAGAAAAAACTTTTTCGCATGCTGTCAAAGCGCTTTTTAAGGTGAGAACTTTTGTGTCTTCAAGGTCACAAAGATCTCCTTCTTTTTCCTGTGCGCTTTGTCTTCGCATGTCGGCTTCTTCGCCGCAGCTGCCTTTTGCATAAAGTTCCAACGCTTTTATCAATGAACCGACCGCGACTAAATTAGCCGTCCTCACGTTTTTAATTTCTTTGTCGGCTATATCAGTAACCGGCGCAAAAACCGGCTTTATTTTATATTCTTTATCAAAAGGAATTATTGAAGAATTTGCTATGATTATCGCCTCTTCGACCATCCTCGGCATAAATTTATTTAACGAAGGTTCATTTAAAGCTATCAAAGCATTGGGATTAAAAGCAAGGGGGGAACCTATTTCATCCGCAGACACGACAACTGTTGAGTTTGCCGTACCGCCGCGCATTTCTGCCCCGTAAGACGGAAACCACGTAGTATGCAGCCCTTGTTCTATTGCCGCCTGAGCAAGTAAAGTACCCGCCAAAAGCACTCCCTGCCCCCCAAACCCAGCTATTATTATTTCATTTTGCATTTATTTTATCCTTTACAACGCCAAGCGGAAAAGTTTTTATGAAAACGTCTTCAACCCATTTTATTGAATCCAGAGGCGTCATACCCCAATCTACCGGACAGTTCGATATCACTTCTACCAGCGAAAAACCTTTGCCTTCAATTTGGCATTGAAAAGCTTTTTTTATTGCTTTTTTCGCTTTTATAATATTTTGAGGATTATAAATTGACACTCTTTCCAGATATGCAGTTCCTTCGAGAGTTGCAAGAAGTTCGCATAAATGTATTGGGTAGCCTTCTCTTTTAGGGTCTCTGCCGAAAGGAGTTGTTTCGGTTACCTGTCCTATCAAAGTCGTGGGCGCCATCTGCCCGCCTGTCATTCCGTAATTGGCATTATTTACAAAAATAATGGTTATATTTTCGCCGCGGTTTGCCGCATGAATTGTTTCCGCCATTCCTATTGCGGCTATGTCGCCGTCGCCCTGATAAGTAAAAACGAATTTATCGGGATTTGTTCTTTTTATTCCCGTCGCAACTGCCGGAGGCCTGCCGTGAGGAGCTTCTGTTACGTCAAAATTAAAATAATCATAAGCAAAAACGGCGCAGCCAACAGGCGCTACCGCTATGGTTTTTTCTCTTACGCCAAGCTCGTCTATGCACTCTGCGGCTAAACGGTGTATAATTCCGTGACCGCATCCGGGACAATAAGATAAAACGGCATCTTTTAAACTTTCCGGTTTTTTTAATATTTTTTCCATTATTTTATCATCTCTTTTATTTTGGCGACTATTTCCCGTTCCGTTACTATTGCGCCGCCTGCTTTTCCCAAAAACTCTACCTGAGTTTTTCCGTTGACCGCAAGCCTCACGTCTTCAACCATCTGTCCGTGACTTAACTCGACGGACAAAAATTTTGCTCCGGAATCTGCCAAAAGCGATATTTCGTTTGACGGAAACGGCCACAAGGTTTTAGGCCTTAACAGGCCTGCCTTCAACCCTTCTTTTCTTGCAAGCTTGACCGCTGATTTTGCAATTCTTGAAGAAATTCCGTAAGCCGCTATTATTATTTCGGCGCTGTCTGTCATAAATTTTTCAAATTGTATTTCATTTCCCGAGATTTTTTTATATTTTTCCTGAAGATTGATATTGTGCCGTTCTAAAACTCCGTCTTTCATCAGCAGCGACTGCACGGAGCGCGGATGTCTGCCTTTACAGCCAGTCAAATGCCAGTCTTTTTCTACAAAATCTTTTCTTTCCGGTTTATTAAATTCTACGGGTTCCATCATCTGCCCGACAATTCCGTCGGCAAGAATCATTACGGGGGTTCTGTACTTTTCAGCCAAGTCAAAAGCGTCATAAGCCATTTCGTACATTTCCTGCGCGCTGTTTGGAGCAAGCACTATAAGCTTATAATCGCCGTGTCCACCGCCTTTAACAGCTTGAAAATAATCTGATTGCGAACCGGAAATATTTCCCAGACCCGGGCCGCCTCTCTGCACGTTTACAATTAAAGCGGGAATCTGCATTCCTGCCATATATGAGATTGCTTCCTGTTTAAGCGATATTCCGGGCGAAGACGAAGAAGTCATAGCGCGCGCGCCCGTTACGGCGGCGCCCAAAACCATGTTTGCCGCGGCAATTTCAGATTCAGCCTGAACAAAAACTCTGTTAAGCTCTACCATTTTTCTTGAAAGGTAAGCCGGAACTTCGTTTTGCGGAGTAATAGGGTATCCGAAGTATGATTTTAATCCGGCGGCAATCGCGCCTTCGCACAATGCCACGTTTCCTTTTACTAAAACTTTTTTAGACATTGAAACACCTTTATTTATAAACTTCTATGCAAACGTCAGGGCATACCATATAACAAAAGCCGCACCCTATACAATTTTCTTCTTTTTCCAAAACAGCCCAGTGATAACCGGTTTTATTAAACTGTTTTGAAAAAGATATACATTGTTTCGGGCAGGCTTTTATGCACAAACTGCACCCTTTGCATTTTTCGGAATTAATTTTAATTGTCGACATAATTAAGTATTTTATGATTTTTCATCGTGCAAAGTCAAATTGAGTTTAAAGAGGATGTTATTATAGACACGACAAACGCATGAAAAATAATTAAATGGCAAAAGGGTAAAAAATGGTAAACTATCCCTAAAAAAGGGGAAAGGAAATGGAAAAGCTATTAGAATTTATAATGGGAATAGAAGATA
>JAISDI010000190.1 GCA_031264895.1 Endomicrobium sp.
AAAAAGGTCAAAAAAAGTATAGGAATGAAAGATAATAAATAGGTTTTTTCAAAATACTGTTCGTCATGCCCGAAATTTGTAATCGGGCATTTTTACTAAAGAAATTTTTGTTTTACGACGAACGTGGATCCCCGATAAAAACACTCGGGGATGACGACAAAGAAAAAAGATGGTTTTTAGAAAGCTCTAATGGAATATCTGGGTTTAATTGGGTTATCTTTCGGGAAACAAAGATCAGCAATCATTTGTTCTAGCTTACTTATTTTATGCTACCTTTGCTTTCTATAATTTTCCAATGCCCTGTTTTATCAGAGCCTATTCGGGAAATAACGCCGCTTTCTTTTAATTTTTTGATATGCCTTTTGACTGTTGCTATACCAAATCCCGACTTTGATGCAAGCATTGCGGCGGGAATGTTAGGTTCTTTTTTAATTAAAGTTAATATCTTATCGCTTGTAGTATCATTTACAGTATCACTTTTTGATTTTGCAGTATCATTTATTCCCAGCGGTTTTAATCGCTTCTGAGATACTTGGAGCATTTTTGGTTAATTTTTTAATAGAGACTTCTTCAACTTTTCTATTAGCTATTCCTAATTGATTTTGAGAACCCAACAAAAAGTCTTTTGTCTTATTTAATGCTGCAATAGATTTGTCTATCTGCTCTATTGCATCGCCATACTTTTCTTTAGCAATATTAAAATTTCTGCCAAAATCGTCTTTAAAGTTATTTAGATTGCTTTCAAAATTTTCTAAATCAATGTTTCTGTTTTTTAGACTTACAATTTCATTTTTATATTCCATAGACTTTGTGTTTCCAAGCCTTAACATTTGAATAATTGACAGAAAATCTTTCGGTCTGACTACAAACATTTTTTCATACTCTTTAACATTTACTACATATATGCCGTCAAATCTTTCATCATCTTTTTCTAACAGAGAAACAAGAACTGCATATTCACATTTCTTTTCATTTCTATCTTTATCCAATTCTCTATAAAAATCTTTGTTTTTCTTTTTTGTCGTTGTGGTATCGCTTTCATTTTTCATTTCAAACATAATAGATAGAACTTCTATGTCGTTATCGTCGCATTCTCTGTAAATATAATCACCCTTGCTGCCTGTTGAAATATCATTATCTTTTTCAAAGGTCGCATTAACGAACATAAATTTACCTTCCGTATCAAATTTTATTTCGCAGTGCTGTTCTAATGTCTCTCCCAGCATTTTTGTCGATAACGCAAGTTTCATATCATTCAATAAGTCGATCTCTTTCTTTGCTACACCCAATTCACTTTTTAATTTTTCTTCTTTCTCTTTGAATTTTAATGATAATTGATTTTTGATACTGTCAATTTCAATGTTTTTTGTGTTTTCTATATGCTCCATTTTACTTTTTAATAGATTGATCTCGTTCTCTTTTTTGCTGATGGTATTGCTTAACTGTTCAGATGTTTTAGAAATTTTATTTTCTATTTCCATATTTTTATTTTTGTCTGCTTGCTGTAATTCTGTTTTTAATTCTGTATTGATTTTTTGCAGTTTAACAATCTTTTGATTGTATTCTTGCTCTACCTCCCGCATTTTATCTGAAAGTTCCAACTTGAAATCTTTCTCTGCGATTTTCTTTCCCTCAATAATAGCCTTTTCTTTAATCTTATCGTTTATTTGTTCTAAATCTATTTCAACTGATTTTGACAAATCAATAATGTCGCCTGCTTTGGCGTCAGTTTTTAATTCCAATGTTTTAGCGTCAACGATTTTATAATCAATTTTTGCCATCTTTTGATCCTTTAATTATCCTATTTTTATTTTCTAATTGATTTGTCAGAAAACATCTATGTTAAAATATAGCATATTAGACAGAAATATTAAGAAACCGAATGAAAACCCGAGTATTGGCATTTTGCTATTCAAAGGTAAAGATAGCTAAGCAACAGAATATGCTTTAACCCAAAAACTCCATTAAAGCTTTCTAAAAACCATCTTTTTTCCGTTTTGTTACCTTTTTTATTTTGCATAACTCATAGTGTTTTCAATCTATTATCGTTATTTCTAATGGATTCCATTAGAAAATTTTAGCTCTAATGGAATATCTGGGTTTATTCAAAAGTCGAACTTTAAGGTGAAGGGTAAAGATGTCGATTTTTCAATAAGAAAACCCTTCGATAACTTATCAAAAGGGCGTTTTGTCGGAGTATACTCCGGGACTAGGATTCGAACCTAGACAAAGGGATCCAAAATCCCTTGTGCTACCTTTACACAATCCCGGAATTAAATTTTACTGCGGGGGTTACGGCATTTTTTGGTCCGGTTCTGAGGGGTCGGCGGGCGTTGTTTTCTGAGGCTGTTCTTCCCGGGATTCTTCTTGAAGATTCTCTTTCTCTTTAAGTTGCGCTCTCTCTTCTATTTCTTTCATTTTTTCTTCATATGCCTTAAGAACAAGTTTTTCCATGTCATTTCTAAAACTGTTTGTAACCGGATGAGCTATATCCTTAAATTTTCCGTCGTTCTTTTTTCTTGACGGCATACATACCATCAAGCCTTTTTCGCCTTTTACTATCCTCAAGTTGTGCACTACAAAACATCCGTCAAAAGTGACTGCAGCGTAAGCTTTGAGTCTCTCTTCGTTCTTAGGAAACACCCTGACTTCGGTTATCTTCATCTGTCCTCCACTGCATCGGTTTGATTTTACTTAACGGGGTAAACCGTCCAAGTATTCCAGTGATATTCACGCAGCTTAGATTTTATGGTTTCTGATTGAGATTCAGAGCCAAGGATGCAAAAAACCGTTGCGCCAGAGCCGGACATAAGGCTTGCACAACCCAAATCAGCCATAATGCTTTTAATTTTTGCAATTTCAGGATATGCCGGAAATACGAATTCCTCTAGCCTGTTAAAGCAATACTTTGAAGCATCATTTTTGTTAAAAGAACCACCACAAATAAGCCTTTCGATTATACGAATTTTTCTTGGCTTTGTCAATGGAAACTCGACATTTCTATATACAGAAGGAGTTGAAACTCCAAATCCCGGATTTACTAAAATTATAGGCATTTTTCGTATATTTGCAAGCGGAAATACGATTTCGCCTATTCCTTTACATACAGCCGTTCCGCCAGTAAGAAAGAAAGGGACATCCGCGCCAAGCCCTGCCGCTATGCTTTCCAGCTCGGGTTTGGAAGCTTTTATGCCCCATAATTTTACAAGAGCTTTTATTACGGCAGCCGCGTCCGAAGAACCGCCACCAAGCCCCGCGCCCGTCGGAATTTCTTTTTTTAAAGTGATTTTTACGCCTTTTTGTATGTCGAAATGTTTTTGCAGCGACAAAGCCGCTTTATATGCCAAATTTGAACTGTCCGAAGGAATATTTGCATTATCGCACTCTAAAATTATTCCCGAAGAAATATCTTCGACGGTAATGTCGTCAAAGAGACTCACTGTCTGCATTACCGATTCCAAATTATGATAACCGTCCGGTCTTTTACCGATTATTTCAAGATAAAGATTAATTTTTGCCGGAGCTTGAATCTTGATTTTCATCTGAATTTTCTTTTTCTATATTTATATTATCGTCATTTTCTTTTTCGCCGGATTTGCGGACGGGACTGTCCGAAGCCGAAACTTTGACCGCTTCAAAAACGCATTTGAATTTAAACTCTTTTGAAACGGCTTTTATCGTATACGGAACTTTACTGCTGAAAAAAGGTTTATATTCGGAAAGTTCTATTGATGCGCCGCCTTTTGTTATTTTTTCAACACAGCCGTTTTCCGCATTTAATACAAGTTCAAAACCGTTTGCAGCATACGTAATTTTTTTGCCTTTTTTGCCTACTGCGCCGTTTGTAAACTGTTGGAAAAAATCAGGGCGGAAAATGTCCGAAGCGGTTTCTAAAATTTTATAAAATTCTTCAGGGATTTGATCTTTGACAGCTCTGGGTTCAAAAGATATGTTTCCGTCTTTTATATATATGTCTGCGCCGCCCAAAATAAATTTTGACGGAACGCCTATGTTGACGCCCTCGCCTTTGACATAATTAAAAGGAAGATATGCTTTTAACGCATTATATCCGCCGATACTTATTTTCATTTTATATCCGGCTTTAACGGAAAACAGTTTTTTATAATTACTGTCCGCCCTAAACAAAACGGCATTATAAAAATCATTTTCAGGCAGTTTGTTCTGCACCATGTCAAGCTTTTTTTGCGCGCTTTTTGAACCGCCGCCGTCGCACGATAAAGCGTAGGCTATCAGCGCGTCGTTAAGCTGCCCCAGCTCGACATACACGTCTCCCAGATGTTCGTAAATCAAAGCGTCTCTTGTAAAATTGGCCGCAATAACTATATATTTTTTTGCAAGTTCAAATTTCCCTTGTCTATAATAAAGCCAGCCCAAAGAGTCCAGATAAGCCGCGTTTTGCGGCTCAAGGCTTACGGCTCTGTTAAGCAAAATTTCTGCTTCGGCAAGCTTAATATTTCTGTCGGCATAAGAAAAACCCAGATAGTTCATCGCTCTAGCGTGGTCCGGGTTTATCTCTAGCGTATGCAAAAAAGCTTTTTCCGCGTCTTCAAATTTTCCGCTTTTGTCAAAGGCTCCGCCGAGAAAAAAGTATGCGTCGTCAAAATTGGGGTTTAAATTTATGGTTTTTTCCAAAGCTTTTATGGCTTTATCGTATTTTGCCCAATCAGTATAATTTAAACTTTGGAGATATAAAACTTCGTAATTCAAAGGTTCTTTTAACGAAGCGAGTTCAAATTGTTTGTTCGCTTTAGAATACTGTTTTAAAAGCGAATAATAATATCCCAGCCTTGCAATTACGGAAATATTGTCAGGCTGTTTTGCTGAAAGATATTCGAATTCTTTTGCCGCTTTACCGATTTCGCCCATTTTTTCGTAAATTATACCGAGCCAGTAATAACACGTTTCGGCTTCCGCGCCGCGCAAACCTTTTTTTGCTTTAAGAAAAATGTTTTGCGCCTTTGCATATTCGTTATTTTCAAAATAACATTTTCCCAGATACATCAACACATAAAGATTGTCCGGAAAAACTTCTATATATTTTTCATATTCCGCAATTGCCGACGGAATTCTGTTTGTGCTTTCGTAAATTCTCGCTTTTGAAAGGTAAGCTTCCCTCGCTTCTGGCTTTAATTCAATAACTTTATCGTATGATTTTAAAGCGTCTTCCACCATTTCAAGCTTTTCCTGAACCATTCCGAGCTGTAAATACCCCATGGCCGAATCGGGCTGCTGTTGAAGATACCTGTTCCAATATTGCGCCGATTTCTCAAGTTTATTGTCGGAATAATAATATGCGGCAAGATATATCGTCGCGGTTTCGTTGTCTGGGTCAAGCTCAAGCGTTTTAGTAAGGAAGTTTTTCGCTTTGTCAGATTGGCCGGCCACAAGATAAAAAGTCGCTATAAAGTTTGTGGTTTTAGGATTGCTGCCGTCAAGTTTGTCTATTTTTTCAGCCGTTTCAAAAGCTTTCTCATTATTTCCGGATTGCCAGTAAAGATACATTAAATCTTTATGCGCTGCCACGGACTCAAAATCCAGCGAAACGACTTTTTCGTATTCTTTCACGGCGGTATCGAGCGCGCCGGCCTTAGACGCCATAACGGCTTTCAAATAGGATTTATACGCATTATAATTAGGCGTTGCTGCGGCAAAAGCAGATTGAACAGACATCATAAAAATTAAAACAAAAGTAAATTTTTTCATTATATTATCTTCCTTAAAACTATTGCGTCTTCGCCGGCATAGTATTTTTTTCTTACGCCTGTTTTTTCAAATCCGAATTTGAAATAAAGATTTACCGCCGCATTGTTGCTTTGTCTTACTTCAAGAAAAACAACGCGCGAATTTTCATTTTTCACGTCGTCTTCCATATATTTTAGCATACCTGCGGCTATTGAACGCCTTCTAAACTGCGGGTCAACGGCAATATTGAGTATTTCGGTTTCGCCGCACAATGTCCAATATATGCAAAAACCTGCGGGTTTTCCGTTTTCAAAAGCGATTTTAAAGCGCGTATTTGCATTTGAAACAGAACTTAAAAACATTTCTTTTGTCCAAGGTTTTTTAAATGACTTTTCTTCAATGCTCATTATATCATCTAAAAAATCATTTGAAAAATCTTTTATTTCCATAGTTTATTTTGCCGCGTATAATATGGCCTCGATCATCGAATCCGGCAGAGCTTTGCCTTTGCCGGCGATATCATACGCTGTTCCGTGCCCCGGAGAAGTCCGCACAAAAGGCAGACCTGCCGTAACATTAACTATTTTGTTTGCGTCTATACATTTCAAAGGGATCATCATTTGATCATGGTACATTGCGCAGATCAAATCGTATTCGCCGTTTTTGACTTTAAGCCAAGCTGAATCCGCCGGCTGCGGTTTTGATATGTTTATGCCTTCTTTTTTTAAAATCTCGTAAGCCGGCAAAATATACTTTTTCTCTTCACCGCCCAAAATTCCGTTATCGCCGGCATGAGGATTTAAAGCGCATAAAACGGTTTTTATATTTTTTTTACCGCGCTTTTTGAAAAATGAATGCGCGAGCTTTACGGTTTTAACTATATTTTTTGTTTTTATATTCAGATGCGCCGTTGACAACGGAATATGGCGCGTAACCATAACGCCGCATATATTTGCGCAAACCATCATCATTGCGGCTTCTTTGCTTTTAGTTAAAGCCGCCAGCAGTTCCGTATGTCCCGGGTATTTTACGCCGGCAAGTTTAAGAGACTCTTTTGAAACCGGCGCGGTAACAAGAGCTTTTGCGTTCCCGCTCATACAATATTTAACGGCTTTTTCTATTGCGCCAAGCGCTGCTTTACCGCCAACAGCCGAAGGTTTCCCGCAAACTATTTTTTTATTTATAAAAGAACTTGCGATCAATTCACAATTTTTGCCGGCTTTAAAATATTCGTTAAGAGTTTGCGTATCGCCAAAAACCACAGGGCTGCAAACTCTTTGCACTTTCAAAGAATTTACAGCCCTGCAAACTATTTCCGGCCCTATTCCCGCAGGATCGCCCAAGGTAATCGCTATACGGGGTTTAGACATTTTTTATTTCCAGCTGGAATTATCTTTTATATTCGCTTTTGATTTTAATTCCTGCATCCATGCCGCATAAGCCTTTTTGGCTTCATTTTGATAAAGGAGTTCGCCTATATCGTTTTTAACTTCGTCAAAAGTAAATGTTTTGCTGGCCCTTTTTTCTTCAACTCTTAAAAAATGGAAACCGTTATCCGTTTTGATAGGCTCTTTTGTGTATTCGCCAACGTTCATGTTAAAAATAACTTTATCTATTTCTACAGGCAAATCGCCTTTGACAACTATTCCTATGTCCCCGCCTCTTGCTCTTGAAGCGGCATCTTCGGAATATTTTGAAGCTATGTCTACAAAACTGTCGCCGCTTTTAACGGCTTTCTTTACTATTTCAACTCTTGCAAGCGCGGCTTTCTTCTCTTCAGCGGTAGAAGCTTTGGGCGAATCTATAAAAACCTGTCTGAGCCTTACCTGCTCGGCAGACATTCTTTTAAGGAAGTTTGCGACATTCGCAACTATTTCGTCGTCTTCTTTTGAAAGCCCTGTTTCGCCGCCTTTCATTTTGACCTGTACGGAATCAAAAAAACTTTTTACCTGAGCTTCATCCGGAACTTTCGCTTTTGATTTCATCGTCTGTTCGACAAGCCTCATAACCGACATTTGTTCGTCAAGCCTTTTTTCAAATTCGGTCATAGAAATGCCTTCTTTTTTAAGTTCGGCATTAAATTCGGCTTCATTTGCAAATCTTTTCTTTATCTGCGCTATTCCGTCGCCGAGTTCTTTCTTTGAAATTTTGATTTTTTTCTTCTTTGCTTCCTGCTTTAAAAGAATATCTTCTATTTTCTGGTTAAGTAAAGCCGTTTTAAATTCATTGACTCTGGCTTCGCTTTGTTCTGCGGCAGGGACGGACTGTCTATACTGTTCAAGCATCGGAATAAGAACTTTGTTGAATTCCGAAGCCATTATAGGCTCATTGTTAACCACTGCAATAGTCTTATCTACATCCGACTCGGCAGCTAACGCGCCGCATACCGCAAACATCATAACTACCGCCAACATTGCTAAAAATTTCTTTGCCATTTCCGCACTCTCCTCTTCTTAAATTACTTTTATATTTCTAAAGATTCTCCTACGACTGCTTCATTAGTTTTGAATTCCGGAGCTGGAGCATTATTCGTAATGCTGACTGACTCGGATTTAACGGGGTCAACGCTTACGCCAAGTTTTTGTGTTGCAGTTTCAAACCATTTATCGAACCTTTCTTTTTCCAATGTCCTTTTAATTTCATTCTTTGCCTGTTCAGAACTCATCGGGGGAAGAATATTTTCGGAGACTTTAAAAATTATATGAAATCCGTAAGATGTTTCAACTATGCCGGACAACTCATTGTTTTTGAGTTCAAGCGCAGCTTTTTCAAACTCGGGAACAAGATCGCCTCTTTTGAACGGCCCTATCAAACCGCCGTTCATGGCCGAACCCGTATCTTCGGAAACTTCTTTTGCCACATCGTCAAAATTCTCGCCGTTCTGAATTCTTACGTAAGCTGCTTCCGCTTCGACTTTGTCTGTAACAAGAATATGTTTTACCGTATATTCTATAGGCGCGTCAAATATCGCTTTATTTTCATTATAGTACTGCTCGATATCATCATCCGTCGCGGTTATGCCGGTATGTACTTCTCTGAGATAAGCTTCTATTAACAAACCGTCGCGGTACTCGTTATATTGTCTTTCCTGTTCACGTTTAAAATCCGCCAAAGCTTCGGTGTATTCGCTTCTTTTATTTACGCCGGCCTGTTTGGCCGACTCTATCATAATATTTTCTCTTACTATGGCTTCAATAAATTGTTTTCTTCCCAAAGGCGTATTTACGTAATTTTGATATGCCGGAGGGGTATTTTGCAGTTTTTCCGCAAGCATTTTGTCCGTAATTTGAGTCCCGCCGACTTTAGCGACAACGACTCCTTTTTCTTCTTTACAGGCAGCAAGAGCGAATACTGCAAGCGCCGATAACAATAATACTTTTTTCATCAAAACATCTCCTTTTATTAAAACTAAATACTTTCAAATAATACTATTTTATCAATGCTTAGTCAAACTTTGAAAACTTAAAAAAATAATGGAAACGCGAGCGCTTCGCCGTTTTTTTATTTATATTGATTTATATGGCATAGCGGACAGGTAAAACGACGCCAGTTTTTTAAGAAAATCTTTCACAAATTCCGCTGAATTGCCGGGTGCGGCTTCTTTTTTTAGTTTAAACGCATAATATTTGCCCGGCATAAATTCAATGGTATCCGCATAATCGTCTATCAGTTTTGGGATATTAGCTTTTGAAAAATCGGCATTTTGCAAAAAGAATACATATATATATTTATTGTCTTCCGATATTCTTTCGATCTTCAGCTTCTCGGCTTCAAGCCTTAAAGCCGTGATTTCAAAAAGCCTTTGCGTTTCCGCAGGAACTTTTCCGAAACGGTCGGCAAGCTCGCTTTTAATCTTTTCTATTTCTTCAAAACTTTTTGCATCCGAAAGTCTTCTGTAAAATAAAATTCTTATGTCGTCATCTTCTATATAGTTTTGAGGTATCAAAGCGGCGATTTGTAAATCTATCTCGCTTGAAATTTCTTTTTCCTGCTCGACTTTTTCGCCTTTTATTTTTTTGCCTTCTTCTTCGAGAAGTTTGGCAAACATATCGTAACCTATGTCTCTCACAAATCCGTGCTGGTTTGCGCTGAGTATTCCGCCTGCGCCTCTTATCTCCAAATCTTTAAGAGCAAGCCTGAAACCCGACCCCAGCTCGCTGAACTCTTTCATAGCTTCAAGCCTTTTGACAGCTTCATCGCTCAAATGAGCGTCTTTATAAAAAAGATAGCAGTACGCTTTCCTTTTGTCCCTGCCGATTCTGCCGCGCAGCTGGTAAAGCTGCGACAAACCAAAATTTTCAGCCTCTTCAACTATCATTGTGTTTACCGAAGGAATATCCAATCCGGACTCTATAATAGTCGTCGCAACCAAAACGTCAAGTTCCATATTTGTGAATTTCCACATTATCTCTTCAATATCTTTTGCTTTCATCTGTCCGTGTATTACGCCCATTTTTATATCCGGAACAAGCTTTTTAATATCTGCGGCTTTTGTAAGAATCGTTTCAACTTTATTGTATACGTAAAAAACCTGCCCGTTTCTTGAAAGTTCGGCATTTATTATCGTTTTTATCATATTTTCGTCGTATGCCGAAAGCGCCGTTTCTATCGGCAGCCTGCCAAAAGGAGGCGTTTCTATGACCGACAAATCCCTAAACCCCGAAAGCGCGGAAGACAAAGTGCGCGGAATAGGCGTTGCGCTCAGCAGCAGCATATCGATATTTTTCTTCATGGACTTTATTTTTTCTTTCTGTTTTACTCCAAACCTGTGTTCTTCGTCGACAATCAGCATTCCGAGATTTTTAAATTTAACGTCTTTTTGCAGAAGCCTGTGCGTTCCCACGACGATATCCGCTTTTCCTTCGGCAATTTCTTCAATCGTTTTTTTCTGCTGAGCTTTACTTTGGAAACGGCTTAATACCGCAACTTTTGTCGGGAAAGGAGAAAGCCTGTCATAAAAAGTATTGTAATGCTGACGCGCCAAAACCGTAGTAGGCACCAAAACAGCGGCCTGCATACCGTCCTGCACCGCTTTGAAAGCCGCTCTTACGGCAACTTCGGTTTTCCCGTAACCTACATCGCCGCATATAAGCCTTTCCATCGGATAAGGTTTTAAAAAATCGCTTTTAACGTCTTCAATGGCTTTTAACTGATCCGGCGTTTCTTCATAAGGAAAAGCGTCTTCCAGTTCTTTTTCCCAAGTCGTTTCATGGCTTAAAGGCGCTCTTTTGACTTTGCTTCTTTCGGCATAAAGTTTCAAAAGCTCCTTTGCAAATTCCGCCGCTGCTTCGCGCGCCCGCGACTTTATTTTTTCCCATGCGCCCGTATCCATGGAATAGAGTTTTGGTTTTACGCCTTCAACTCCTATATATTTTTTGACGGTTTTGATTTCTTCGGGGGGAACGTAAAGCTTGTCGCCCTTTCTGTACTCTATGCACAAATATTCGGAAGTTTTATCTTCTCTGGAAATGGTTTTCAGACCGATATAGCGCCCGATCCCGTACTTTTCGTGTACGACATAATCTCCGGCAGAAATTTCCCATATTCCTTCAAGCCTTCTCCCGCCTTGAACTTTAGGAAAACTTACGGGCTTCTTTTTATACAGCATTTCGCGGCTGGACAGACATGCAAGATTTTCTTTTTCAAGATAAAATCCCTGCGACAAATTCCCGTACAAAAATTCCGGCAGTTCGTAATCCCATTTATTTTCATAAAAAATATCTTGTATTCTCTCTCTTTCCCCGTCATTAGCGCAATATATTTTTAAATTTGTCCCGCCGCGCGCAAACCCTTCGAGAGAATTCAGAAAAAATTTTATGTCTCCCTGAAAACCCGCAAAACTTTTATATCCCAGATACTGCGATTTTTTATTTAAAGGATCGTTTATAAAAATTTCGGTTTTATCGGAAAACTCTTCTTCGGTTTCATAGTCGAAATAAAGCAGCGATTTATCGTCAAAATAATCTTTAATTGAGGCCGTATTATTTTGCGAATTGACGGGCAAAACTTTTATTTCGTCGATAAAATCGTTTGAAAGCTGGCTTGCCGCGTCAAAAACTCTTAAAGCTTCGATGGTATCGTATTCAAACAAAATTCTCACGGGAACCGCACTTGCCGCCGGCCAAACGTCTATTATGTCGCCCCTGACGGCAAACTGAAGGCGGTCTTCGACAAAGTTCATACGAGTATAGCCCAAACCGATAAGCGAATGAATCAAATCTTCGAATTTATGTTTTTGTCTTTGTTTAAAAGTTATGCCGCTGTCTGCTCCGGGAGCAATAACCGGAGAATTTGCGGACGTATCGCTTGCGCACAAAATAAAATTTTTAAGATTTTGTATTTTATCCGCGGCAAAAGCTCTTTGCTGGGCATCGTCGGAAGGAAAAAGTATGATAGGAATTTGTTTATAATCTTTTTGAAAAAAAGCGTTTAAATCGTCATAAAAAGAATCCAATTCTTCGTCTTTGACAAATAGAAAAGCGCGCAAGTCCGAGTTTGCGCCATTATACGCTTCAGACATGCGTTCAAACAAAAAATGCGCCTTACCGGCGCCAGAAATTCCCGACAAAAACGTCTTACTCATCGCTGTTAATATTTTTTACCATAAAATTAAAAGAAAATCAAAAAAAGCAGAATTACCGCAAGCCTAGCGCTCGTCCTGCTTTAATGCAGAATCAGACACAAATGAATTATTGTCAATTTTTATTTTATACGCGTAAAAGTGAGGCCGTCCAATGTCAGCGCATTTCCGTATTCAAAAATCCGATATGCTCTTCTATCTCCGTTGGCATTTAACGATGTAAATTCATTATCATCGGGATATCCGTTTTTATTTTCATCGCTTGCCGGCCCACCCCAGAAACGCTCCATCCATACGGTCACTTCTGTGTCAGTATAACTGAATCTTCCGTTAAACACCGCATGCAGAGCGCCGACATAATAAATTTCACATATAAATTTTTCGTCGCTTTTGAATTCAAGTATAATCTTATCCTTGCTGCCGACATATTCCCAAACGCCGATAATGCTGCCCGAACTGCCATAGCCTGTCCCAACAAATAAAAATAAATAAAAAGCAAACATTAATACAATTCTTGATATTTTTGTCATTTTTTTATCCTTTTTAAATATGCTTTTATATTTATTTTTTACCATAAAATTAAGCGGAAAGCAAAAAAACAGGCGCAATCATAAATGACTGCGCCTGTTTGTTATGTACAAAATTATACGGCGATTTTTTATTCTATACGTGTATAAGTCACTCCTTCTGCCTCTATGGTCAAAGAATTTCCGGAAACTGTATATGAAGTAGAAGATTCCACATTTCCCGGATAAGGCTGTAATTCATCTTCATCCATAATACCGTTATTATTTGTATCATCCCCCAAATCCCACGTAAACTGCAGCGCAATGGTTAGTTTTGAAGAACTATTGCTGAAAGTTCCTTTCATTATATCGTATATAACGCCTCTATCTGTACGCCGAGAAGCTATAACTTTGCCATCGGAGGTAAATTCATATCTATATCTATCCCCATCATCATCAACATATTCCCAAACGCCTGTTAAATTTGGTGCACTTTTTTTATCATCTTTACTGCACCCTATCCACGTAACCGCAAATACCGCAAAAGTTAACAGCAATACGACTTTCAATAAATTCTTCATTTACTATTTCTCCCTAGTTAAAAATTTCTGACTGCCAAACATTCATTAACAAAAATTTTGCCTTTACCAAATTTCCGCCCCGCTCATTTTTTTCTAAGAACCACACCACCTCCGGTTTAAATTTTTTCCGTACTCGACTTGTAAAAGCAAAAAAAGTCCGGTTTATAAAACCGGACTTTTTTTAAATCTTCTATTGTATATTGATACGGCAAGAATGTATTTAAGGAAAGATAATAAGGAGAGATTATTAGTCTTGTCTTGTCTTGTCTTGTCTTGTCTTGTCTTGTCTTGTCTTGTCTTGTCTTGTCTTGTCTATGTTTGCCATCTTTATCTCCGGACAATTATCTATAAATTTGAACTTATTGTATAAAATATTATTTTATAAGTCTAATTTTGTAAATAAAACGATAACAGAAATTTTGAGATATTTTACGTTTTGGTGAGAAAATAAAAAAGCAAGCTTCATAATAATACTGAAGCTTGGCTAAAACAAATATATTGCGGTTCTCTAAAAACTTTTATTATTTATTTTTATCTAACGTTTTAAATTTGCATTTTACGTCTTTGCCGTTGAACGCTATTGCTAGCAGAATAACTTTTTTGTCCAAATACGCTTCATAATATTTTTTGTCATCTATTTGTTTCAATGCGCTTTCAAGCATTTCTTCAAGGGCTTTTTCCGTACTGAATTTTATTTCAGTTATGACCGCATAATCGTTTTGTTTTAAAACGGCATCTATTCTGCCTCTGTTCGTGCTTATTTCACCTTGTATGTCAAAGCCCAGTGTTTTAAGCCATATCAAAAATATCGAATGATAATATTTTTCGCTTTCGCTTATCAGCTGGTATGGTATATGCGCAAGCAAAGTTTTCAAATTATCTTCCAGCGCTTTTGCGTCCGATTCTTGAAATTTAGTTGACAGTTCGTTAAATAATTCAGGCATGGATCAACCCACTGCGTATATTGAACATGAAATTTAGAACCGCGCATACGGCAAATCCCCCGTCCGGAGACATTGTCTCCGTCCACCCCCTTTAAAAAGTGGGAATTACGGCGAACA
>JAISDI010000011.1 GCA_031264895.1 Endomicrobium sp.
TTATATGTGCCTTCGTATATAAGTTTGGAATACGCATTAAGTTTTTACGGTTTGATTCCGGAAGCCGTTATGACAATAACTTCCGTTACGACAAACAAAACGGCGATCATTAAAAATGCCGAAGGCGTTTTTACTTATCAGCATATTAAACAAAGCGCTTTCAGAGGCTTTAATGAAATTAAAGACAATGAAGGGTTTCTCTATTTTATTGCCGAACCGGAAAAGGCCGTTGTTGATTTTTTGTATCTGAATCTGTCTAAATTCGATAAAAATGACTTCGATATTTTTGAAAACTCTTATAGATTTCAGAATTTGACCGCATTGTCCGTAAAAAAATTAAAAATGTATGCTTCATTATTTGAAAATAAAAAGCTGATGACGGTAATAAATAATTTATGCGCAATTATCGGGAGAAATAATGATTGAAGTTTTAAAACGGCAAATTTCGGCATTAAACAATCAAAATGAAAAAATAAATAAATTAAGAGAATTCCTGCAAATAATGGCGCTTAAAAATATTTATGATAAAAAAGCGTTCAACAATATTGCTTTTGTAGGAGGAACCGCATTAAGAATAATTTTTGAAATTAACCGCTTTTCCGAAGATTTAGATTTTTCGGTTATAAATAAAAAAGGTTATGATTTTATAAAAATTACGGATAATATCGCCAAATTTTTTCAGAAAAATAATATTGCCGTTGAAAGCAGCCCAAAAACCAAAGGTAATATTCATTCTGTTTTTTTTAAATTCCCCAATATTTTACGGGATTTAAACTTGGCTGTCTCAAAAAATCAGAAATTATCGGTTAAACTTGAAGTAGATACAAATCCCCCATCAGGCTGGCAAACGGATATATTTCCGATAAACAAAACGTACTTGTTTTCTATAACGGCCTTTGATTTACCGTCGATGTTTGCCACTAAATTACATGCTTGTTTTTTTAGGAAATATACAAAAGGAAGAGACTTTTATGATTTAATTTGGTATTTAAGCAAAAAAATACGGCCAAATATAGAATTATTGAATAATGCGATATTTCAAACCGAACGCAAGAATTTCAAAATAACCGAATCCGACATTTCGCAATTCCTGTCAGACAGGCTGGATAAGGTCGATTTTAACGCTGCAAAAAAAGACGTACTAAAATTTTTGTTCAATTATGAAGAAACGGAACTTATAAATAAAAAATTTATAAAAAACCTAATAAGTAAGAACTTATTCCCCGAAAAATAATTTTTAATACTCACACATTCTGCCGTCAATTACTTATCACAACACATTACAGAAATAACAGCAACACAGCTATATCCCGCTTATTCGTCGCGCTGCGGCTTTGGCAGGCCGCTGCCGTTATATTTTTCAATTTTGCAGTTTAAAACGCACACGCAAAACTGTTGCGTTATGGTCATAACTTATAATTTTAAATTTTCCTCTTTGCGCTATTTCCGAAGTGTTTGAAACGTGTTTTCCTATGCACGGACAAATATCGTAATCGCCGACTTTGACCACTCTCAGAGTATCGCCCGCTTCTTCGGGAAGCCTCGACAAATCAAACAGTTCAGACGCTTTCTGCCTTGATATGATCTCCGCCGTTACCGGCAGATTTTGAGATATGATCTCATTAACTCTTTTTTCAACTTCTGCCATCTGAGCTTCAGAAGGAGCAATTTCCATTTTATAATCGCATTTGCTTTTTTTACGCTCAATGTGAGCGCTGAAACACCGCCCGCACCCAAAAACTCTTATCATTGTTTGGTTAAGTATGTGTTCGGTCGTGTGCATAGGTTCATCGTCTTCTTTTGTTCTTTGGTTTAAGTCCGTTTCAGCTGACATAATTGACGTCTCCTTATAAAAGCAAAGAAGCGGGAGATCAATATCCCACGCTTCATTGCGGTAATTTTGTTTATTAAGTGATTGTCAGTTTAACAACTTATTTTATTTTTGTCAAACGAGAACGCCGGCACACAATAAAAAGCCGCCCTGATTTGTTTTACGGACGGCTTTTTATTTATATTTACGGTTTTTATATTTCTGCAAACAGCGGAGTTGACAGGTATCTTTCTCCTGTGTCGGGGAGTATTACCACTATTTTCTTGCCGGCGTTTTCCGGGCGTTTTGCAAGTTCAGTTGCGGCAAAAAGAGCCGCTCCGGACGAAATTCCCACAAGAAGACCTTCGTCTTTTGCTATAGATCTTCCTGTTTTGAAAGCGTCGTCATTTGATACCGTGATTATTTCATCGTATATTTTAACATTTAGCGTATCCGGAACAAAACCTGCGCCTATTCCCTGAATTTTGTGCGGGCCGGGAGTTCCTTTTGACAAAACCGGCGAGTCAGTCGGCTCTACGGCAATTATTTTTATATCGGGATTTTTTGTCTTTAAAAATTCACCTGCTCCGCTTATTGTGCCGCCGGTTCCTATTCCGGAAACGAAAATATCGACTTTCCCGTCAGTATCTTCCCAAACTTCAGGGCCTGTCGCAGCTTTATGAGCCGCCGGGTTTGCCGGGTTTACGAATTGTCCCGGAATAAAAGAATTCGGCGTGGCTTTTGCAAGTTCGTCGGCTTTTGCAATTGCGCCTTTCATTCCTTTGGCGCCTTCCGTCAGTACAAGTTCCGCGCCGTATGCTTTTAAAAGATTTCTGCGTTCAATGCTCATCGTTTCAGGCATTGTAAGAATTATTCTGTATCCGCGCGAAGCCGCTACTGAAGCAAGCCCTATTCCCGTGTTTCCGCTTGTCGGCTCGATAATAACTGAATCTTTTTTTAACAGCCCTTTTTCTTCAGCATCATCTATCATGGCCTTTGCAATTCTGTCTTTGACGCTTCCCGCAGGATTAAAATATTCAAGTTTCCCGATTATTTCCGCATTAAGACCGTTCTTTTTTTCATAATTTCCAAGCCTCAATAACGGAGTTTTCCCAATTAGATCCGTCAATTTTTCATAAATTTTTGCCATACAAACCTCCTATGTTTTATAATGCATATATGAATGATATGCATTGAGGATATTCTATACAACTTTATTATTTTTGTCAATATATTTTTTATCCGGCTAAAAAGCAGCGCATTTCAATTGACTTTTAATTTTGCACATTGTAGAATATTATAACATATCATGTCTATAGGAGAAATAAATGAGGATTTCCGCAAAAGCAAGATACGGCCTTTCATCAATGATTTGCCTTGCGCAAAAATATAACACAGGGGAATGCACGACAATAATAAGTCTTTCGGAGAAATTGAAAATATCTAAAATATATTTGGAACAGGTTTTTTCGCTGCTCAAACGCGCGGGTTTGGTGTCTTCGACAAAAGGTTCTCAGGGCGGTTACCAGCTTGCCGACGATCCAAAAAAAATATCTTCTTATGACATTCTTTCTTCTATAGAAGCCGCCTTGTTTGAAAAAACCGGCGAAACGGTTTTATCAAGCGACGAAGCCATAGAAAAAACCATGCAGCAGGAAGTTTTTAAAAAGCTTGACGACAATATAAAAGCAGCCCTTTCCGAAATAACTCTCGCAGATCTTGCAAATGAAACCGAAAAACAATCTTCAAAAGACGGGTACATGTTCTACTTATAATGCCAAAAGTTAAAAAAACGGCAAGATAACCGCAACTGCATTTTTATAGCTGCTGCGGGTTTATTTTAAGTTCAAAAAAAATATGAAATATAATTTTGATAAAATTATCGACAGAAAAAATACAAATTCGCTGAAATACGATTTTCCGGCTGAACAGGGCTATCCGCCGGACTGTCTGCCTCTTTGGGTGGCAGACATGGATTTTCAAACGCCGCCCGAAGTCAGAAAAGTTTTGGAAAAATCCGCAAGACACGGAATTTTCGGGTATACGTCTCCCAAAAAAGATTATTTCGACGCCGTGCAAAGCTGGTTTTTAAAAAGGTTTGGTTTTAAGTCAAAATCCGAATGGATCGTAACCGCTCCTGGCATAGTGTTTTCAATAGCGACTGCAATAAAAGCTTTTACTTCTGCCAAAAATTCAGTCCTTATACAAACGCCGGTTTATTATCCTTTTCATTCCTGTGTAAAAATAAATAACAGAAAGCTCGTCAAGAACTCTCTTGTGTTCCGAAACGGAAAATATATTATAGATTTTAAAGATTTTGAAAAGAAAATAATCGATAATAAAGTAAAACTATTTTTATTGTGCAGTCCGCACAATCCCGTCGGGCGCGTGTGGACAAAAAACGAATTGATAAAGATGGGTAAAATATGTCTTAAACACAATGTAATAGTAGTGTCGGACGAAATCCATTGTGATTTTATATTCAAAGGAAATAAGCATACGGTTTTCGGCACGCTTGGAGAAAAATTTTTAAATAACTCTATAATATGCACTGCCCCGAGCAAAACTTTTAATCTGGCGGGACTGCAAGTTTCGAATATTTTTATCGCGGACAAAGAAAAAAGGCGCAAATTTGAACTTGAGATCCAAAAAACAGGATACAGCCAGCTAAACACTATGGGTATCGCTTCCTGTCAAAATGCATATGAAAACGGCGTTCGCTGGGTCGACGAATTAAACGAATATCTTCAAAACAATCTGGAATATATAAGAACTTTTATAAAAGAAAATATTCCGAAAATTAAACTTATAGAACCCGAAGGCACATATCTTTTATGGCTGGACTTCGACGGGTTACAAATAACCGAAAATAAACTTAAACGGCTTGTGGCGCAGGAAGCAAAACTGCATTTATCATACGGAAAAGGGTTCGGTATTGAAGGTAAAGGTTTTTTCAGGGTAAATGCGGCATGTCCGCTTTCCACAATAAAAAAAGCTTTTAACCGTTTAAAAAATGCCGTAAACTCTTTTTCTTAGACAATACAAGGAGGAAGCAGTAATGAACAGGATCAGCATTATTTGCCTTGGCGTAAGAGACATGGAAAAATCCGTCAAATTTTACCGCGACGGATTAGGTTTTATGACGGACGAAAAAGGAGACAATCCGAAAGTCGTATTTTTTAACACTTTCGGAACAAAATTTGAATTGTGCCCGCTTGATTTACTATCGCACGACATCAGTGAAGTAAATCCCCCCGAAGCAAAAGGTTTCGGAGGGATCACTTTAGCATACAATGTAAAAAGCGAACAGGAAGTACGCGAAATCATTGAACTTGCAAGAAAAGCCGGCGCAGCGATAACAAAAGAGCCGCAAAAAGTTTTCTGGGGCGGCTACCACGCATATTTTTCAGACCCGGACGGATATTTTTGGGAAGTGGCATACAACCCTTTCTGGTCTTTTGACGAAAACGATACGATAAAATTTTCAAAATAAAATACATACAATAAAAAACAAGCGCATTTATAAAAATTTGCGCTTGTTTTTTATTTTCCAACCCAGTAGTTTTTTAACCCAGATATTCCATTAGAACTTTCTGAAAACCGTCTTTTTTCCTTTGTTGTCATCCCCGAGTGTTTTTATCGGGGATCCATGTTCGCCGTAAAACAAAAATATCTCTAGTAAAAATGGATGCCCGATTACAAATTTCGGGCATGACGAACAGTGTTTTAGAAACACCTATTTGTTACCTTTCTTTTCTATGCTTTTTTTGCCCTTTTTTATTTTACAGAACTCTTTGTTTTTTCAATCTATTATTCTTCGTTATTTCTAATGGTTTCCATTATAAAATTTTAGCTCTAATGGAATATCTGGGTTTAATCATACGGCGTAACACGAAATCCAACTATAACACCAACAGCGACAGCATGTCGTTAATTCCCACTTTTTTAAAGGGGGTGGCAGCGCAAAGCGCTGACGGGGGATTTGCAGTTGTCGTTGTCGTCAATCAACTGAATTTGTATTTAATATGGATATCGAACCTAAA
>JAISDI010000072.1 GCA_031264895.1 Endomicrobium sp.
TGAAAGTCTTTGTCAGTTTGTTCTTGTAAACTGCGCAATGTTATATTTTTAAAAATATTCAAACGATAAGAAAAATATTCCGGATTGTGTTTATAATAATCGGGTGGATATACGCAAGAATAACGGACAAACCCCACAATAGCGGATTTCTTCATATTTTAGAAGTATAGCATTGTTGTTTACGATGGAATAGTAATTAAAAACTGTTTATTGTTTATTTTATCGTGTAGAATCAGGCGATGAAAGTCTGGTCGATTTTTTACGGCAATTTATCCCTCAATCAGGGACCGACTACGCATTTCAGCGAATTGACCAAAGGGCTAGTACAGGCCGCTGTGGATATTACAGGTTATGCTCCGGCGCTTGGCCGCTACGCTGGACCACACAAAGATAAATTGCATATTAAATACACCTGGACTTTAAATATTCCTTTTATTCGCGTGGTTGTTTATGATCTGGTTTTGTTTTTTCGTTTGCTTTTTACTTTTCCCAAGCCCGATATTTTCTATGTACGCGCGGCCTATTTTTCGTTTTTTGCGCCACTGCTTGCTAAGTTGTGCCGCCGGAAATTAGTGCTCGAGATCAATGGTTTTGTAGTTGATGATGTGATTTCCAAAGGCTGGCCAAAGCCATTGCACTGGATTTCCATAAATTGTGAAAAGTTTTTGCATAGCATCGCTGATGCTTCGATCTGTGTTTCAGCGACTATTGCTAAAGCCGTGCACGACACTTTTAGCGTGCCGGAACAAAAACTTTTTGCGTTAGAAAACGGCGTGAATATCGAACATTTCCGGCCGCTGGATAAAAAAGCCTGCCGCGCGGAATTGGGTTTTGCGCCGGATATTGACTGCATCGGATATGTCGGCTGTTTTACCGGCTGGGACGGTATAGAACACATAGTCCGGGCTTTGCCGGAAATACAAAAAGATTTTCCTCAGACAAAAGTTTTGCTGGTAGGCGACGGCGAGCAAAAGTCTTTTGTGGAAAGTGAAGTAAAAAAACTCGGACTGGAAAAAGAAGTTATTTTTACCGGCTATGCGCCGTACAGAGATTTGCCGAAATATCTCAATGTTTTTACGGTGGCAGTCGCGCCTTACGGCGGCAGTGACTCTATACAGACGCGCAACAAAAAAGGCGGATTGTCTTCGTTGAAATGTAAGGAATATATCAGCAGCGGTCTGCCGGTGATCGCCGCGGATATTTCCGGTGTTGATTACATCAATAATTTGGCCGGTTTTGTGATTCCGCAGGGAGACACAAAAGCTTTGGCGGAGAGAGTAAAATTACTACTGGGCGACGCGGCTTTGCGGGAGAAGTTTTCCCTTGCCGGACGGGAATATGCTGTCCAGAATTGTTCATGGCAAAATGTGGCAAGTAAGACAAAAGAAATATTTATTGAAGTCCTTAAATCGAATGGTTATAAAAATGGATAATCTAATAGATGCCGGCCTTTTACAAGAAAAACATGCTTGGCCAACCGTGCTAAAGGGAGGTCAGATTTACTGTCAGTGTAGAAATTTTCAATAATTTGCTCAGGATATTGTTTCCGAAATTTAGCGGTTTTCTCTAGGCCGGAACAGTTTTTCCCCCTGAAGTTTCCGGTAGTTTTGTCTACCTGTGAGCCAAGTAGAGACACCTGAAGTATTTGTGCAGCCGGCGCGATTAAGAATTCTGGTGAGGCAGTAATGACTAAGTCGGAAGGTCTTTTTTGCTGTAAATACCAAGACTTGATTTTAGAAAAATTTTTCTGCCAAAAAAGTCTAATATAATAATCTGGCGGCTGAATGTATTTTAAAAAAACAAAGAAAGTTTCTTTTAACTGCTCTTTGCTAATTAGCCGCAGTAAATAGAGCGTTGTGTGCCAAATCTGTCGTGGCCAAAGAAAAACCAGCGATAATTTGTGGCGTAAAACAAAAAAGTAAAAATCCCAGCTAGAATCGCCAGCATAAATAGTATGGTCAAAATCGTAAACATTCATTGGCAAGACTTAAAGAAAATATACTAGGTAAAATGCCGTCAGACTATATACTCCGCATAAGGCCAATAAGATTTTATCATGCAGAATAATTGGAATCGGATCCCCATCAGAACCTCTTTCAAGATTTAAATTGTATTTCATTAAAATTAAAAAAAGTATAGGAACGGTATAAGAAAAAGCAGCAGTATGAAATCTGGCGATAGTAGTGGAATCAATGCTCCACAAAGAATAAAATACTATAAATAAGATTTGACACATATACATATTTTTATCCAAAAAATTATAAGTATAATAGTTTAAAACTTTACGTGTATTTTTCTGCAACTCGTTTCTTCTTTTGCCAAAGCCAAGATACAAAGCGCCCATTATGACTGTTAAATATAGCCAGATAGAAATGTCTACATTGACTACATACGCGCCAAAAATAATGCGCAAAATAAATCCGGAAGCCAAAATTAAGATTTCAACGATGGGGATATTTTTTAACCCGTAACTATAGCCAATATTTAAAAACAAGTATAAAAATAATGTTGTTGTTGCTTTGCTACCGATATGATCCTGTAGGGTTAACAATAAAACGCCTAATACTATAATTAGAATAACCAAAACATTAGCGGCTTGCTTTACAGATATAGCGCCCGAAGCCAGAGGACGCAACCGTTTGGTTTTATGTTGCCGATCTTTAGCTATATCTCGCATATCATTAATAATATAGATCAATGAAGCCGTTAAAGAAAAGCAGCAAAAGCCAGCCAAGGAAGCCAATAAGCAGGAAATATTGAAAAAATTTTGACTAAAAAATAAAGGTATAAAAATTAGACTATTTTTTAAGTAATGTTGCAGGCGCAATAATTGGCAGTAATTGCGTACAATTTTTAACATTTAAAAATTATAAACTAAGAATGTAAAAAAATAAATTATTGCGGCCGTTAGTATTCCAATTATTGGGTTCTATTTCGATGTCAGATGTACTAATTATTTCATAAATAGTTTTATATTGATTATAAGTATTGCTCCATGATTTTGCGCCGGTTGTTTTATTATTCCAAAGTATTTGACTTTGTTGGAAAGAATATTGATCTAATGGTTTTCGTGTGCTTAAAAACGCAATAGTTTTGTAAGAAACAGCTGATTTATTTAAAATTAGATTCTCTGTATCAAAATAGTTATAACGTGTTCTAATTTCTTTGAATAAGTTAGCGTGGAGTGTATAGTCGTAACCGATAATTAAATCGGGATTATATTGTCTGATTGTTTGAGTTAGTTTTGGCGCATCGATTTTATCCTGACGTTCTTTTAAGAAACCCGGTAAAAAATATAAAAACACGCTTAAATACACACCCATTCCTATGAGAATATATTTCTCTTTGATTTGATTTAAACTTTGGGCAATGACATAAACAAAAAAAGGTAAATAAACAAGAGATTGCCGTGTTGGAGTT
>JAISDI010000161.1 GCA_031264895.1 Endomicrobium sp.
GAGGCACAATAAAGGGCAGGCTCGAATATAAACGACAGGCAACTTCAAAGATCACAGATTCGTGGGGCGGACGAATCGTTATGGCCGCGCCGGTACTTAACGTTCCGTTTTCAAAGAAAGTTACCGAAACGGACGCCAATGGCAAAACGATAGTTTCATACAAGGCGGAATACGCAAAATTTGCGCCAAAAGAATTAGAGACTAGCGTCAACCTTGTATCGCAGACGCGTTATATAGGCATTTTTGAAGTTCCGGTTTTTAGCGCAGAAATGACCATGAAAGGAAATTTTTCGAAAATTGAAGCGCTAAGCCAGCGCGAAAGCGGAGTATCATATTCTATAAAAGATGCGTTTCTCTCTTTAGAGATAAACGATTTGAAAGGAATTTCCGTTCCGGATTTTATGTGGAACGGCAAAAAATACGATTTTGAACCTTCTGTTTTAGGAAGAAATTTATCTCTGAGCATTCCTTACGTTCACGAGTATTCCCCAAAAATGTCTTATACAAGGTATTATGAAAACGATTACAATACCTTTCTAAAATCGCTCAGCGCGCCGGTAAACTTTGATAATCAAAGCGGAGATTTCGAAATAAAATTTTCAATCAAAGGCAGCGAAAGCATAAGTTTTGTTCCGCTGGCAAAAAATAACTCTTTCCGCGTATATTCAAAATGGACAAACCCGAATTTTTCGGGAAATTTTTTACCGGATAACAAAGAAATAACAAAAGACGGATTCAGCGCGGATTGGGATATAAATTATATGGCAAGCGGAATTTCCCAAAATCTCGATTCGGCAAATCTTTCTTCGGCATTATTTACCACGTCGCTTTTAATTCCGGTAGACAATTACAGAAGCGCTGAAAGAGCCACGAAATACGGAATTTTATTTATCATATTAACTTTTATGGCCTGCTTTGTTTCGGAAATTACAAGCAAAAAACCCATTCATCCTTTTCAGTATTTGCTTGTAGGCCTTGCAATGGCGATTTTTTATATACTGCTGGTTTCCATATCGGAATTTATACCGTTCGGTTTTGCATATTTGATAGCTTCAGCCGCAATAACGTCAATGATAACATTATACGCTAAATTCGGAATCTCAAAAAATCTTGCCGTAAAACAGGTCGTGATAATAGCGGCATCTTTTGCGGCTCTGTACGGATATATGTACATTTTACTGCAATTGCAGGATATGGCTTTGATTTTCGGTTCTATCGGATTATTTATAGGCCTTTCAATTGTCATGTACGCCACAAGAAATATTACATGGTACGAGGAACAGCCTGAAAACAAATGAAAAAATTTTTCTTTTTACTGTTTTCGATTCTTTTACTTTGTGCCTGCACGGATACTTTACGCGCCGATGAAAAAATCCGCGATTTTGCCTGTGTGATGACAGTCAATAACGACGGTTCGATAACCGTTGAAGAGACCATAGCGGTAAACGCGGAAAATATAAAAATCCGGCGCGGAATATACAAAGATATCCCTGACTCTGCTTCAAACCCCGTAAAGTTTATAAGCCTGTACATGGACGGTCAGCCGCACCCGTCTTTTATGGAGCGTCGCGGAAAAAATCTGAGAATAAATTTTGGTGACGACAACTATATATCGAAAGGCGTTCACGTTTACAAGCTGACTTATTCCGTAGACAAAATCGCGCAGGATTTTGAAGATTACGACGAAATTTACTGGAACGTAACGGGCAATTACTGGGATTTTACTATTGTTCACGCTTCTTTTCGCATTATTCTTCCCGAAGGCGCGGACATAAAAGACGAACTTGTTTCATTATATACCGGAACAAGAGGTTCAAAAGATTCCAATGCTGTTAAAAACGGAAAAAATTATTTTGAAACTACAAAACCTTTATATGCAGGCGAGGGTTTTACCATAGCGGTTCCGTTTACAAAAGGAATTGTGCAGTCTTACAAGCAAGAAAAAGCGCTTCCGGCTGCTGCAGCCAATACGGGATTATTAATGTCTGTAGCCGTATTTTTACTTATTATTTTTATAGTTTATTTTATTGCCAGCTGGACTGCCGTAGGAAGAGACCCTAAAGACGTGATAGTAACGGAATTTGCCCCGCCGAAAAACATATCGCCGGCTTTTATACGCTGCCTCTGGATAAGAAAAACCGACAAAAAGATGTTTGCGACGGCTCTTGTGAGCATTGCGATGAAAGGGAAAATAGAAATATGCGAAGAAAAAAAGTCTTTCCAAAAAACCGCAGTATTAAAACTTAAAGACAAAAATACGGACGGATTGTCCGAAGAGGAAGTTTATATCATTCGTGAACTATTCGCAAAAGGCGATGAATTTACAATAACTAATTCGAACTGGTCAACGCTTTCGTCCTGCATGAGCCATATTGAAAAGAAATTTAATGACGAAAAGAAAAAATATATCGAATCAAACGTAAAATACAGAATTCCGGCCGTAATAATACTTATCTTGTTTCAACTGCTTTTCATATCTTTGGGAGCGCAAGCCGCTGCGTTTATATTTGTCAATTTGCATTATTGTATATTTATGCTTGTATTTGTCGGCTTACCAAAAAATAAGATATTTAAAGCGATAGCTTTTATAGTACTCAATTTATTTTACACGGTATTTTTCTTAGGCATACTCCGAGGAGCGGACATTCACGCTGCGGCTGCAGTAATTCAAGGCTGTTTTTTGTTGTCTTTTTGGGCGCTGTTGGTTTATATCAACATAATAGACAATCTCACTGCCGAAGGCCGCGAACTGTTTAAACACATAAAAGGTTTTTACCGTTACATGACCATAGCCGAAGAACACAGAGTGGCGATGTCTGTTCCGATCGACGATGAAAGAATTTTTGCCGATTATCTTCCGTATGCTTTTGCCTTTGACATGGAAAACAAATGGATGAAAAGATTTGAAAAAATCTTATCGCAGGCAACAATTGACAGATACACGCACAATATAGGCGGCAGAAACTTTTTAGCGTCAAGGCTGATCATTTCGTCGATAAATTCATCCGCCCCGCGAAGCAGCGGTTCCGGCGGTTCGGGCGGAAGAGGCTTTTCAGGCGGCGGTTTTGGCGGCGGAGGCGGCGGAGGCCGCTGAACAGTCCGCCTTATACTCGTCTTTGTGGCGGAGGCCGCGCGATTTTTTTTGATTTTGTATAATGAAATTATGTTAGAAAATTCAGACTATTTATCCATCAAAGAAGCTAGTCTTTGGGCTACCAATTATTTAGGAAAAGAAGTAACTACTTCTAATATTTCCTATCTTATCCAGTACGGGCGTATTGCAAAAATCGGACATAACGGTTCAACCCAGATTTCAAAATCCGAGCTTGAAAAGTATTATCGTTCATTAAGCAAATCAAAAGAAACTGCTTGGAAAGAAAAATTAGGGCAGGATTTAAACTGGGCATTATCTTTTGACAATTTAAAAGAATCTGATACTACAAAGCACATTCATAGGCTTCATCCATATAAAGGCAAATTTATACCGCAGCTTGTTGAATATTTTTTAGACGGCCATACCGATAAATTTAAAACCTCGGCATATTTCAAAAAAGGGGACATAGTTTTAGATCCTTTTTGCGGAAGCGGAACTACGCTTGCCCAGTCAAATGAACTTGGACTTCACGCAATAGGCGTTGATGTTTCATCTTTTAATGCGTTTATTTCAAATTGCAAAATTACGGATTATGACATAGAACGATTAGAAGAAATAATAAAACAAATAACAATCAAATTATATTCTAAAGTAAAAGCGTCAAAAGCAGCCGACTTTGAAAACAATCTCATAGAGAAATTAAAAGTATTCAATGACAAATATTTTCCTGTTCCGGAATTCAAATATAAATTAAGACAGAATCTCATAGACGAAGATAAATATGGAGCGGAAAAAGCAAGATTATTTTTGCCGGTTTATGAAAAACTAAGTTCAGAATATAAAATAGAATTACTCAAAAAAAATCCCAAGACATTTTTAGAGAAGTGGTATTTCAAAAATATCCGGAGTGAAATAGATTTTGTATTCAATGAAATAAAACAGATAAAAGATACAAATATTAAAAAAATTCTTGCTTTGATCCTCAGCCGTACAATGCGTTCATGCAGGGCGACTACGCATTCGGATTTAGCAACGCTTGTAGAGCCGATTTCTACGACTTATTATTGTTCAAAACACGGTAAAATTTGCAAACCGATATTTTCTACTATGAAATGGTGGCGCACATATTCAAAAGATACCGTTAACCGCCTAAAATATTTCGAGAAATTAAAAACTAATACATATCAATATTGTTTGACCGGCGACAGCAGAACCATAAATATTCCCGCTGAAATTTCTAAAAAACAAAAGAATCTCGCAAATATAATACAGAAACAAAAAATTTCAGGCATATTCTCAAGTCCGCCTTATGTTGGACTTATAGACTATCATGAACAACACGCCTACGCTTATGACTTATTCGGTTTTGAAAGAAAAGACGAACTCGAAATCGGCCCGTTATTTAAAGGACAAACAAAAGATGCTCAGAAAAGTTATGTCGAAGGAATTTCAGCGGTTTTAAATAACTGTAAAAAATATTTTAAAGACGATTACAATGTCTTTTTAGTAGCAAATGATAAATACGGTTTATACCATGAAATCGCAGAAAAATCAGGAATGAAAATAGTTAATCAATTCAAACGTCCCGTCTTAAATAGAACAGAAAAAGACAAAGGCGCATATTCCGAAATCATTTTCCATTTGAAGGATAAAAATGTCCCTAAATCAAAAACAAAAAGCTAATATCGCAGACATTCTCAAAGAAAGCCTTATAAATAAATTTGAAAACTATAAACCTGAACCTTCGGCTATGCCGTTTCATACAAGGCTGCTTGGCAAAGATAGAATGGCATTGTTTTCTTTTATACATTCGTTAAATACAAATTTTGGAACCACGATTTTTGAACCTGTTGCTCTTGAACTTGCTAAGACAAACTTTAAAATTGCTGAAAAACAAGCTGTTGCCGGAACTGAAATCAGTGAAGATGCTCAAAGAGAAATTCAAAATATTATTGATGAAATTTCAGCGGTAAATATAAAACCAAATAAAGTTGACGAGATAGAAAGAATAAGAAAAGTTTGCCAAAAAGGCAAAATGCACAAAGTAAAACTTACAAAAATAGACGTCTATCTTGAGAAGGAAAACGGAGAGAAGTTTTTGTTTGATATAAAAACTGCAAAACCAAATAAAGGCGGTTTTAAAGAATTTAAAAGAACATTGTTAGAATGGGCAGCGGCGATACTTGCCGAAAATCCGAAAGCTAAAGTTAACACTCTGATAGCAATTCCTTATAATCCGTATGCTCCAAGACCTTATGACAGATGGACTATGGCGGGAATGCTGGATTTACAAAATGAATTAAAAGTTGCCGAGGAATTTTGGGATTTTTTAAGCGGAGCGGGAACTTATAAAGATTTACTTGATTGTTTTGAACGTGTCGGAATTGAACTTAGAGAAGAAATTGATAATTATTTTCAGAAATATAATAGTTAATTATCGTTGCATATTAGAAAGCTCATGATTTTCCGGCTTATATAAAAAATGTACACAACAAACGCCCATAAGGACTTGTCTTTCTATATACTTGGCGCAAGCCTGAAAAGGTAATTGTTAAACCAAAATCAAAGTGATAATAGTAGTTAATTTTAAAATTGGACTAAAATAAAAGACAGTTTCCGCTTGCAAAAAGAAGGATTTTTGCAAGCGGCTGCTTTTTGTGATTAACCACAGATATTCCATTAGAGTTAAGAATAATAGATTGAAAATACAATGAGTTATGCGAAATAAAAAAGGTCAAAAAAGCATAGGAAAAAAGGTAACAAATAGGTGTTTCTAAAATATTGTTCGTCATTGCCGAAAGTTGTTATCGGGAATTTTTACTGAAAGATGCTTTTGTTTTACGATGAACATGGAACAATACCCGACAAAGGAAAAAAGATGTTTTTTAGAAAGCTCTAATGGAATTTTTGGGTTAAAGTTGAATGCCTTTAAGCTGACTATTTTTAATAAGCTGTGTATCCAAACAGTATCATTTTGATTTTGGAATGACGACTGAAAAGGGAATTTGACAGATTGTTTAGATTATTGTTTAATTTAATGTCTGTAATTATGCAGATGGGGCAAGAGGGCGGAATTCCTGTAATTCGTGCGGTTTTTATATAAGTTTTCCGTGTTTTGTCCGACTTTTAGCGGGACGCGATAAAATAAACAAAATGAAAAATTTTTCTGCAGTAATTCTTGCCGCGGGCGCAGGTACAAGAATGAAATCTTCGTTGCCCAAAGTTATGCATAAACTTTCCGGCAAACCTTTGATAAATTGGGTTATAGACGCAGTCGGCGCTTTGAAGCCTGACAATATTGTAGTCGTTTTAGGTCATAAATCGGAAAGCGTGGAAGAAAGCCTTAAAAATAAAAATGTAAAAATAGTTTATCAAAAACAGCAGCTCGGTTCGGCGCACGCTCTTATGCAGGCGCAGAAAGCGTTTAAAAATTATAAAGGCGACATTTTAGTGATGTGCGGCGACGTTCCTCTGGTGAAAACTTCCGTATTGTCATCTCTTCTAAAACATAGTAAAAAAAATAAATCTTCCGTCACTGTGTTGGCGGCGAAAGCCGATGATCCTTACGGTTACGGCAGGATCGTCAAAAGCGGCGGCATTCTTGAAAAAATAGCGGAAGAAAAAGATGCGACCGAACAGGAAAAACTTATACGGGAAGTTAACAGCGGCATATACTGTTTTGACAATAATGTCTGGAAAGCTCTTTCTAAAGTAAAGCCTGACAATGCAAAAAAAGAGTACTATTTGACAGATACCATTGAAATACTTAAAAAGCTCGGTAAAAAAGCGACGTCGGTTACTGTCGGGAACGCTTGGGAATTAATGGGCATAAATGATCGTTCGCAGCTTCACGAAGCGGAAAAGGAATTGCAAAAAATAAAAATTGCCCAACTGTTTGAAAAAGGCGTAAGTATTATAGATGCGGACAATACATATATTTCATACAATGCGCAAATAGGCCAAGATACCGTGATATATCCCGGCGCTTTTATAGATACAGACGTAAAAATCGGAAAAGGCTGTACTATACAAGGTTCAAGTTATATAAAAAATTCGGTCATTGCCGATAATGTTTGTATTTTGTATTCGTATATTAACGGCGCAAAAATAGGTACAGGCTCAAAAATAGGGCCTTTTTCGCATATAAGGCCGGGCTCGGTTTTGGAAGAGGGCGTCAAAGTCGGCAATTTCAGCGAAACAAAAAAAACCGTAATATCCAAAAACTCTAAAGTCAACCATCTTTCTTATATAGGCGACGCTGAAATCGGCGAGAATGTAAATATCGGCGCAGGAACTATAACCTGCAATTATGACGGCAAAAACAAACATAAAACCGTTATCGCTTCAGATGCTTTTGTCGGTTCAAATGTGAACTTTGTAGCTCCGGTAAAAATAGGAAAAGGAGCTTTGATTGCCGCAGGTTCAACAATAACAAACGATATTCCGCCGGGCAAACTTGCCATAGCAAGAGCAAGGCAGGAATTGAAATACAGAAAAAAATAAAGAGGCGTCCAATGAAGCTTAAAATTATTTCGGGAAATGCCAATATCGAACTTGCAAAACAAATTGTGCAGAAGCTCGGCGTTGAGCTGAGCGAAACTAAAGTCGGGCATTTCAGCGACGGCGAAATACAGGTCAAAATAGTGGACAATGTCAGAGGCGCGGACTGCTACATAATCCAGCCAACCTGTTCGCCCGTAAACGAAAACCTGATGGAACTTCTTATTATTGCCGACGCTTTAAAAAGAGCGTCCGCCAGAAGAATCACTGCCGTCATGCCTTATTACGGGTACGGCAGGCAGGACAGAAAAGCCGAGCCAAGAGTGCCGATAACGGCAAGGCTTGTGGCAAATCTTCTTGCCACGTCCGGAATTACAAGAATGCTTACAATGGATTTACACGCCGGACAGATTCAAGGATTTTTTGATATTCCCGTTGACCATCTTTACGGAACGCCCGTAATTTTAAGTTATTTTCAGGAAAAAAATCTGCCTGACACAGTCATAGTTTCGCCCGACGCCGGCGGCGTGGAAAGAGCAAGATCTTTTGCAAAACATTTTAACGCTGATTTGGCGATCGTGGATAAAAGAAGACCGCGCCCTAACGAAGCGGCGATAATGAATATCATTGGCGAAGTAAAAGGAAAAACTTGTATAATATTGGACGACCTTGTCGATACGGCGGGAACGCTGACAAAAGTCGCGGAAGCGATAAAATCAAAAGGCGCGGCAAGAGTGTTTGCAACAGCTTCGCACGGAGTTTTGTCCGGCAGCGCAAAACAAAAAATTCAGGAATCGTGCATAGAAGAGCTGGTCATAACGGACTCGATCCCGCTTTCGCAGGAAGGGCCGGTAGAAAAAATAGTCGTCTTGAGCATAGCGTCGATTCTTGCGGAAGCCATTATGAGAATTTCCAATGACGAATCGATAAGCGCATTATTTGTATAATTGTTTTTGATTTCTTCTCATGAAATCAATATTATAATCGCAGTCATATAAAACGGAGGAAGTGAAAATGAAGGAAGTGATTTTAAACGCAGAAATAAGAGAAGTCGGTTCAAAAAGCAGTCTGGAAAATTTTAGAAGGCAGGGGAAAATTCCCGGAGTTCTTTACGGCAAAGATATAAAAACGTCTTCGATAGCCGTTGATTTAAAAGCTTTTATGTCGATAATAGAAGCAAACGGCGCAAATGTCGTAATAAATCTTAAAATGAAAGACACTCAGCAGGCCGCGCTTATAAAAGAGCTCCAGAGAAATGTTTTGACGCAGGCTCCCATGCACATTGATTTTCAGGCGATTTCGCTTAAAGAAACTATTGAAGTTATGGTGCCGATACATATTGAAGGCGTTTCGGACGGCGTCAAAAATTTCGGCGGATTAATGGAGTTTATGACAAGAGAAGTCAAAGTTTCATGTCTTCCCACAAACATACCGCAGAAAATCAGCGTTGACGTTGCGCCTTTGGGTTTGGGGCATGGCATAACTATTGCGGATTTACCTAAATTTGACGGAGTTGAATATCTGCAGGATCCTTCGATATTGATAGTTCACGTAGTTTCCGTAACCGTCGCCGAAGAGCCGACAGCTGAAGCCGGCGCGGAAGCAGCGCAGCCTGAAGTTATTTCAAAAGGCAAGAAAGATAAAGAAGGCGAAGGCGCCGCAGCCGGAGAAAAAAAATAAACAATGTCTGACATTAAGCTGTTTGTCGGACTGGGTAATCCCGGAGACAAATATAAAAATACCCGCCATAATTTCGGTTTTATGGCTTTAGACGCAATAGCCAAATCAAAGCGTCTGGAGTTTAAAAACAAAGATAATATGGCGGATATTTCTTTTTATGATAGTCCGAACGGTAAAATAATTCTTTTAAAACCGACGACCTACATGAACCTCTCGGGAACGCCCGTTTCATTGACGGCAAGATATTATAAAATAAATCCGGAAGAGATCTTTGTTTTTTACGACGATTTTTCTATACCGCTTGGAGAATTCAGGATAAGGCTTTCGGGTTCGTCAGGCGGCCACAACGGAATAAGTTCGATAATAACTTGCCTCTGCACAGACAAATTCCCAAGAATGAAACTGGGCATAGGCCCCCTGCCAAAATTTATAAAAATGCCGGATTTTGTTCTGTCAAAATTTCACGAAGAAGACAAAGAAAAAATAGAAAAATCAATATCAAAAGCCGCAGTGCTTTTTGACGAGATAATACAATCAGGCATAGAACAAGCAATTTCAGCCTTTGCAGGCGGCAAGTTAGGCCTAGCAGCCGGCAAGTTATAAAGGCTGCGTCCCTCTAGTCTTTGTTGCCGTTGGCCTTTTGTCACCCTGAACTTGTTTCAGGGTCTGCCGTTAAAAACGGCAACGGCTTTAGTCAGGGGTTTCGGTACCCCCGAACCCCACGCCTTACTTTTTGCAGTCGGTCAAAAAGTAAGCAAATTTGGGTTGTCCGGCACATATAGAACACTTGCGTTAGCCGCAAAAAGTGTCAAATGCAAGGAGAGAAAGTAAGCCAATAGCGCAACTA
>JAISDI010000169.1 GCA_031264895.1 Endomicrobium sp.
TGCTTCTCCAAGCGCTTCGGAAGTGTAAATGCCTTCTTCTAAAGTCCCAAGCTGAATGTCCGTTCCGAGCGCATAGTTATGAATATAGATTTTATCATCTTCGTTTTTGTAAATATATCCGGCAAAGCCGGCTTTTTCGATATCAAAATCAGCAGACTCTCTTGAAGAATCTAAAAATAACTGCACGCCGTCTTTCCTTGCGGCATTTAAAAACCCGTTAAAATTCTTTAGCCCTTTTGCTTCTATTATTTTTTGCGCCAATTTCGTACTTATAACGATCTGTCCGTTACCTATTTTTTGTTGTACGTCAAGATATTCAAAAAAATCAGAAATTTCAACGACATCGTCCAAATTATGAAATATTCCCTGCGCAAAAGTGAATGCGTCTTTTTTCTTTATTTCTCTTAAGCCGGACATAAAACTTCCCTCTGCATCTTCTTCTTTGCTTATCTCTTCATATAATTTGTATCCCACGCGAATGTTTCCGTTTTCGGAATATGTTATGCCGCTGTCGGCGTTCAAACGGTCTATTTCTATCACTTCAGCCAAACTGTTCTTTAAATTTATTTTTGTCGCGGTTTGCGCCGCTTGTCTTATAAATTCGCTTATTATTCTGTTTGAGGTCAGCTCCTGTATTATTGTGTCGCGCTCTGCTTTTGCATAAATCACTATTGCGCCTTTAGCTTTGCTGACATAGATGTCTTTGACAGCCGTAGGTTCAAAATTCCAATCGTTATAGTTTTCAGGCATGTCGTTTATCACATATACCGGAACATTGACATAACCTTCCTCAGTTAACGCTGCCGCGTTGACCGATTCAAGTTCCTCAGATTTTACATTATGGTAAATTATATTTATACGATGGTTGTTGTAGTTAAAATCTCTGTGCCTTATACGACTTTCGTCCCACGCATTTTTAATTTTCAGACGAAAATTTATTACAATAGAAACCAAGTCGTATGCCTTTTTGTCAGTTTCTTTTGCAGCTGACTTTCCGTCAGCTTCTCTTATGTATGACCTTCCGTAAGCTTCTCTTACGGCTGCCGTTATCTTTTGCAGTCCGCTTAGCGCCGCTTTTGCATCTGCATCTTCATAATGATGCCATTTTATAAACACTCCGGCAAACCTCGGAAATATTGTGGCAAGCAAAATAAAAGGACGTTCTACTTTGGACGTAATTTCTGCCTGTTTTGACAAACTGTCGATCCCTAATAAATCATATATACGCGTCAATATCGGCAATTGAAGCCTGGCGTTACTTTCAGTTGTTGTGGGGATATTTTGATCTGCTGTTTCTGCTGGAACAACTTTTACTTTAACCCTTTCCGAAGAAGGAAGGCAGATGTACCAGTTATCACCATAATCATATTCTATTCTTGCCTCAACCCCTGATTTATCTAGTTTATCGGTATCTTTTATATAAAAATTGCCATTATCGTCTTTAGCTGCTCTGAATGTTATATTTTTACGGGGAAGGGAAACCTCTATTTCTTCTCCTTCCGAAATAGAGGGAAGTATTTTTGATTTCCAATCCATTTGCACGGTCTTTCCGTTTTCGTTTATCGTCATGTAAGTTATATCCATCTTTGAAGGATATTTTATAGAAATTGTTTTTAAATCTCCATTCATATCCATATACACGTAGTATAACAAACGCTGCTGCTTCACTACGTATTTATAGAAAAGCTCGACAACTGCAATTTCATATTTTTCTAAATCTAAAGTATGGATACCATTATAAGCAAAATTGGCTGATGCCTCTTGCGAACCTATATAGGTTATAACAAAATCGTTTAACTTCTTGCCCACCATCTTATTAAAATCCGCCTCGTTCTTTATAAGCATTTCTAAAACTTTTGCAATTTCTCCATGCTCTTTTATAATTTCTTTTTCCTCCGGAAATAAGTCCGCAAAAATTTTATAGATATTGCGAGCTAAGAATTCATCTTCTATAGATCCCAGCTTTTTCGATTTATTAATAATATGAATGAGTTCATGAAGATATATAAGAATTTGGTGTTCGAACGACAAACTTCTGTCTACTACAATATAACCATCCTTGGACTGGGCAATGCCGTGTATGTCTGCCTTATCAAGTGACGATAAAAAAAGTACCGGATATCTTTGTGTAAGCCCCAAACGCTCCGTTATGCCATTATTATCAAAAAAATTGTAAACCCTTTCTACGGAATCCCTGGCGGTTTTAGAGTTTGAATATTCTATGTCTTTAATTAGATCGGCTTCAGGAAACAACGATTCTGCGTCATGCTCTTTTAAAATTTTCATCACTTCTTTCAATGTAAATATTTTTATTTCTGTTTTTGGAGATGCAGTGTCTGTCAGTTCAGTTTTTTGCGGCTCCTTATCGCTGACGTTTTGGGCAAAAGAAGTTCCGGCTAAAGCGATAAAAAGCATAATAATGGCCAAAGATTTAATTATCATCGCCCATGCTCTTGCAAATAATGAGAATCCCGATTTCTTAGAGCCTTCCTTTTTATTTTTGTCGTCTGTTTCCGCGCTATTGCCTAATTTGTTCAAAGATTCCGCTGTTCCATCTATTCTTATATTTTTCGTTATCTTGTCATTATAAATATCAAGGAGTTTTTCCGAATTTATGTAGTTTTCAATTTTTTTGGATTTTATCTCTTCGATGTATTCTATTACTGACAATTGCAGAAGTTCCCAATTTATAGCGTTTTGGTCTTGGCCATACAGTTTGTTTAAAAATACTTTAGCGTCCAAATGCGCTTCGCCGTATATAGCTATTCCGGATGTTTCGTCAATTCCATATTTTTCTTCAAACGGTTTACTTTTATATTCGTTGAGCGTATCGTTGGCTTCTGAGGTTGCATATGCAAAAACTTCATGTAATGCGGCAATCTGTACATTTCTGGAATCTAAATCCGGAAACAATCTTTCCAATAAATTATGCCCCATTTCATGCAGCAACACATAAAAATCAACAATATCCATCATAAAATTATGATTTGCATTTTGATCGATAACGCCTGTCAGTTTGCCGGCTCTCGTTATTTTATCGTATACGCTGCGTCCTTTGCTGTCTTTTGCATATCTTACCTCTCTGAAAACCGGAGATTTTGACGTAGCAAGTTCCCAAGCGGCTGTCAGCGCTATTCTGAGATCAAAATCGTCTTGAATGGTTTTTCCGGCAAGATTTTGCACATTTTGCAGGATTTTGCTGTGTAATTCATCTCTTTGTGTGTCGTATCCGGTTGCCGTAAGATATGTGTAAGCTAAAATCCTTTGTTCAAGTTCCAACGCTTCATTCTGCACTGCGGCGCGAAGGTACTCTTCATTATTTCTTTCGGATATTATTTTTACATAAGCCTGCTTGTCCGGAAATATGCCTTGCGTTCTCTTGGGGAAAATTTCAGAAAGAATGGGCAGATTGTCTATTACCATATTCTGAGCGGTTACTATATCGTACTGAATACTCCCTGCGCCTGTAAATGTTTTAAGCATATACATAGCAGAGCTTTTTCTATTAACCGTTCGAGAATAAAAATCCAATATTATGCGTGCAAACTGCCTGTAGGAAGGAACGCTTACGATTTCTCTATTACCAGATAGTTCTCCTGCGAACCCAGAATCCGACAATAATGTTACAAGAAAGTCTTTTTTCTCGTTCTCTTTCAATTTTGTAAACTCGGAAGAAGAAACAAACAAATATTTCCTGCCTTTATATGTAATCGCCCCGTTATAAATTCCATCTGCATTATTGAGTTCTATTGTGTCTTTATTGTTATTAAACGGATCATTTTTCACGACGGAAATAAATTTTTTATTCGCCGGCAAATCAGTTAAGACGATTTCAAAAGGTCTTTTGTCATATCTTATCTTTTCGTCTATATCTTTAACCCTTTCATCGCGTTTTGCCTGCGCAAGCATGTCCTGCAATTGTCTGTTATTGACGGATTCTCTGATATCATCTTCAAGAAAAGACATATCCGTCAAAATTTCTTCCGGAATTTTAAAAAGTTGTTGTTTCGATTTATTCTGTAAAAGATTAAAAATAGCGTGGGTCGTTATGTTTACGGCTCTAACGAGTTTTGTTATGCGTCCAGAGCATATGGCTGTGGCTATTTTGGTAGCAGTCTTTATTATTCTGTCGCCCCTGACTCTCATCCTGTATGCGTCCGAGATTTTATCGACTCCCGTCGGGCCTTCTTTGCCGTAATGCATATCGACAAAATCCGACAGTAAAGTTTTCTCAAACTCTTTGCGGGCGACAAAAAACGCTCTTTTTATGCCTTTCAGATTTTTCGCGTCGGCTTCTGCGGCCGTTTCGGGAAGTTCAAGCGCGCTGTTGTCATAGAAGTCATATACAAAAATATCATTTTTTTCGGTAGCGCGATTTAAAATTCTTACCTCATCGATTCGCTGAGTTTGCGTGTTTATTTTAAAATAGTACGAATACGGTCTGCCGTCATTGTTATGAAGTTCTACTACTACGGTTTCATCTGAAAGGGTTTTATCGGTTGGCGCAATTTGAATTTCAAAATAGTTCAAATCGGCAAATGTTATATTTTCATAAAAGTTTATCGGCTGCATGATCAAACTTTTATTGTTTACTATAAATTTAAAAGCGTCAGCAACGTATTGCTGATACTTTAATTGGTCGCCGGTTTTGCCGGCTATCTTTAAAGCTTCTGCCGTCGCTGCATACGCTTCGGCTTCGTCTTCGATCGTACTGATTGCTCTTCCTATATTATTAAGATGTGTGCCTTCGTGCGCAATTTTTACAAGCAAAAATTCTTCTTTTTCTTTGTCCGTCTTTTTATCAAAATTCGCGCCTGAAGGAACTACCATAAATCCGGCGTCTAAACAAGCTGCTGCAAAATCATCACTTTCAAATTTATTTAAAAACAGTACGGGAAATCTTTGTTTGAACTTGATGCCGTTTGCTTCAAGCTTGTCGTAGGCGGCTTTTACAAGGTCTTGGATCTCTTTTCTATTTGAGTATTCTACGGATTCTGCGATATTATCATCCTCAAGCGCTTCATTGCCATATAGATCTCCGGAGTTTCTAAGCGCATCTCTGATCTTGTCAAGCGGTAATTTCTCCGTATTTATCAGAGTTTGATCGCTTTCCGAGTCTGTGTCATCTTGTTGCGTTATTTGCTCTCTTTCTGAATTTATGCCGGATTGTTCCGTTGTCTGTATTTCCGGAATATCTGTGCCACAGCCCGAAGCGGTAACCAATGAAAGAGCAAGAAGGATCGAAAAAAAGAATCTTTTTAAAAGGTTTCCTGCTCTCGGTACAGCTTTACTGACAGGTGCAGCTTCAGGAGATTGCTTTTTCTGCGGCTGAACTTGGGCATTTTCGGCAGGAGATGCCTGTGCGGGAGTTTCCGGCTGCTGTTGTACTGCGGCGGCAGGGGTCGGCTGGATCTGCTGCTGCCGGTTGTTAGCATTTACAAACGCTTTTTGTATTTGAGGCGGAAGTTTTGCGAGAGTTGTCAAATGTATGCCGTAAATAGTAATATTGGGGTCGTCATCAAAATTACTAAGTTCCGGTATAAGTCCGTCGCCGTTAAAAAAGTTATGAAGTTCGTTTTTTTCGGCAAATTCTATAAAACGGTTCAAAAGGCCGTCAATGTCAGGCACAAGCGCAGACAAGTCGTGGATCGAAGGAAGACTCAATATAACCTGTTCCATAAGCTGAGGCGTAATTTTTTTGATCCTTGCCGGAGCTTTTTTCTGTTCAAAAACAGCGCCGCCATTTTTTAAAGATATTAAACCTTTTTCATTTTTTTCTAAAACTATTGTTTTGCCGTCGCGAAATTTCATAATTGTTTCATCGTTGAGCTGTTCAAAGCCTACATCTCTGTTGTGTACTGAGGTTTTGATAAACTTGATAAGTTCGTCTATGTTCCCGCTTGTGTATTTAGTGTTCTTCAAAAGCGATATCCCCACCTGCACAAACAGTTCAAATTGCTCCTGTTCGCCGGCCTGTGAGGCTATCGTGAAAGCAAGCGCTTCGCGCAAAAACTCGCTTTGCTGTTTCATTATTTCTTCATAAATGAATTCGGCGCGTTCTATACCTTCGGTGATCGTAGGAGTGATGACTATGTCTGTAATGCCTTTTTTTGCAAGAAGCTCTTTAAGCCCGTAACTGTGGTATCCTCCGGTTACGGCTATTATTATTTCTTCGGCATTTTTAAAAATGTTATTGGGATCATTTGAAGCTGTAACAGGTTCTTCGGTTACGGTTTCGTCCGCAATGCACTCTTTGAAAATATTCTCGGCGAAAATATCGTTTCTTTTATCATTTAATTTGTAATAGGTATTGAGCAGTTCAAAATCCCGTTCGACTTCTTTCAAATCATTGATCACGGCATATTTCGAATATAATTCTCTGAACTTGTCGAACCTCGAATCAAAATACGCAAAATCGTCAGCCATAAGTTTATTTTGCAGATAATCTTTAAAATATCCGGAAAAATCGTTTAAAAAAGATATTTCAATTTCGGTTTGATCATAAGATAAAGCGGCTCTGAGCCTTTCGGTCAAATGTCTTTCTTCGGCGATCAGTTCAAGAGGATTAATTTCCCCGCTCAGTTCCTGAAGTTTGAAAAATGCGTTCAAATGCTTATAATTTATGTCAAGATCTATATCAAACGTTTTGCCGAAATTCGAAAGAGCCGCAGAAAGGCTGTCTATGTTAGACAAATTGTCCGTTTCGTCAAGAAAAATCTGGAACGCCGCCATCGGCAGTCTTTCTTTTAAATACGCAAGAACAGTCTGCATTTGCACCTGAACCTTTTTCATGTCCAGTTCTGCGCTTGCTTTTGTCATAAACAAGAAATTTTGTATGTTCGGGTAATTTGAGATCTTTATGGGAAGCACATTGTTGTATTTTTGCGGGTCGGCATTGATCTTATTTGCATACTTACATAAAATTGCATAAAACTTTTCCGAACTTATTTCGCTTTTACGGTATTTTTCAAGAGTCCTGTTGAAACGTTTGTTTCTGGCATTGGCATATTTTGCGTCCCAGTAGTTCACATTCTTTTGAATACGTTCAAGCGTCTGCGCGTATTGCTCCTGACGGCTTAAAATGTATCCTAATCTTTTAATGTTTTCTTCGTGTTTTTGTCTGTCTTCAAGACCAAGAAGAAAATCTTTTTTGCCGTTTTTAACGCTGTAATATTCTGAAGCGTTAAGTCTTCCTTCTTCGACCATCTGCAAGATCAGCGAATCCCTGAAAGATTTGTCCTGAATGTCCGCCAGCCAGCTTATGTCGACTTTATCGTATGCGCCTTCAACGTATATATTGCGGACTTTATAATTCTTATCGAGAATTTCTATTATTTTGCTTATATTTTTCTGCGCTTCGGGGTGGCAGTGAAGATCTTGTATGTTTACGACTATAGTTTTGCTGCCGGTATTCGATACGGCCGTAACTTTCCCGTATTGCGACGGTATTTTCGGTATATTTTCGAATATTTTTTTAAATTCTTCCGCGCTGACTTTCCCTGAAGACGCCGCCCACGACAAATTTTGTCCCGCAAAAGTTGTCAGAAAACACAGAACTGTAAATAATGATATAAGTTTTTTGAAGCTCATAAATTTCTCCGGAAAATAAAAAACCCCTGTTTTATGCAAACAGAGGTTTTTTAATATTTAATAATAAGATATTTTTATGCGAATAAACAACCCTGAGCATACCTATATATATAAGTATGAAAAAAATAAATAAACAGACTTTTCCGGCATCGCCGCACGTTCGCAATCGGTGTCTGTCAGAATCTTCAAAGTAAAAAGCGTCCAAAACGGCAAATTGGCTGAAAAAATTAACATTATCCGGATATGCGGTCAAAATAATTTTCTGTTTTCCGGTTTTTGAAAAAAGAGCCGGCACGCCGGCAAAATCAAAAACTTTATTTGAAGGGGTTTTTATATTTTGAGTAAAATCGTCAAATTGCGCAACTTTACCGGCAAACAAAACAATATTTTTCGGAATACTTTTCACGTCTATTTTTTTAAAAGAAATAGCGCTTTTGCAAAAGCTTTGCAAAAAGATATGAACCGGCGTGCATAACAAACACGCCGAAAATGAAAAAATGATAATAAAAGAAATAAGCTTATTTTTCATATGTATTATAAATATAATTAAATTTAAACGATAAAACAATATACAAATGATTATTTTACAATTATTTTAAAAGTTTGCAATATAGAAGTGTGAGTGCAAAATGCCGAAAAAATATTCCAAAGATAAAGTTTTTCTTGATACGGAGAAAATTACTTTTTTGCCTTTCCTGCCATTCCGCTTGATCACAACAGTATCAGATAACAAAAAAGGGGAGAGGCAAATTGCCCCTCCCCTTTATTTTGCCATACATTTAAGTTTTATTTGCCCACCCATTGCAAAGATTCTGAAACGGACGGATTGTCTGTGTTTTCATATGATACTTCCGCCTGTGAAAACTCTTTCTTTAAATTAGAAATAAATTCGTCTATCCACGAAGGAGTTAAAACATCGACCCCTGCAAAATCTAAAATAAATTCTTTTTCCTTTTTCCCTATAATATAAGCACGGGCAGCAAAAAAAGCTTCTCTGCCTTCCGGTCTTGAAATCAATAAATTCCCGAATTTTGATATTTGAATTTTCATGGATCTCTCCTAATATTTAATTACTGCTAAACAACCGTGTATATAATCATCTTTTGTCTTAAAATCTGAATTGCCGTTTGATATTTCTATACTGCCATTTCCAGACTGAAAATATAAATGCCAATTTTTTGTTTTTATCGCTTTTGAAACAAATTTTAAACCATTTCCTCTTTGTTCCGGAGCTCTGCCTGAAATTACTTCGGTCAAAGCGATATTTATAGCCTGTTCATCGGTTTTAATGTCATTTTTAACTTTTGACAAGGTTTCTTTTATTCCCTGTCCTCTGTCAGCAAGAATTATAGTTTTATTTTTAAAATCATACATAAAAATTACACCTGCAATGTCTTTCCAATTACCTAAATTATGATCATATGAATTATTGCCAATTTCTCCGACTATGGCAGTAAGCAAATAATCATTTGTTTCAAGAAAAAAATTATTTAATTCAGATTGAAATAAATTTCTCGTCTTATAGTAATTTCTAGGCAAAACAATACTATCAGTTTTTTCAAGTTTTACCCAATTTGCAATTCTATCCAATATTGTATCCATAACATTTATTATACTAAAAATCAGTATATATATAAATCGTCAGGTAGTTAAGTGTACGACAAACGCATGAAAACCTATGTTTTTTTGTCATACCGACGTAAGTCGGTATCCACGTTGCCGTTAAAAAATATAAGGAATACAAATTTTTTAGTAACAATGGATGCCGACTTCCGTCGGCATGACAACTTGGCCGTTTTTTTCATGCGTTTGTCGTGTAGCTAAGTGTCAATGGTATGGACAATTTGCTCCTGCCTTTATTAATTGTCGTGCGCGAATTCTTTTATTCCTCCCCGTAATAAATTCAAAATAATTTGCTATAATACAACTCTTCTTCTAAGGAATGGGGCCATAGTTAAACGGGAGAATGCATCGTTCGCAACGATGAGATGCGGGTTCAATTCCCGCTGGCTCCATATATTTTATCTCTCTTTTGCTACTCATACTACATCATACTGCATCATTTCAACCCAGAATTGTCATTAGATTTTTATCAAATGGTTTTTTTAAACCTCTTTAGCAGCCACCATGAAAAGTGCTTGTGTACGTCAAACTAAAACGACAACGACAGATGCTGACAAATATTGACGATCCTTTGAATTTAAACTTTTTGGGGTTTTTAGAGAGACCCGAGTGGTCAAGAAAATGTGTTGAAAGACTTGAAAAGTGGTCAAGAAAATGTGTTTACACGATGGTAAAGTGGTCAAGAAAATGTGCAGGCGGTTTGACAGTATATAGCCAAAAAGATAGAATTTGCTTGAGGTATTCAGAATGAAAAGAGATATCATTAGCAAACTTCTTGAATGGAAAAACAAAACAAACAGGCAGCCTTTGATTCTTACCGGAGCAAGACAGGTAGGTAAAACATGGGCTATGAAAGAATTCGGCATTAAGAACTTCAAAAAGAGCGCTTACATTTCTTTTGACAACAACCCTAATATGAAAAACCTGTTTGAGAATTCTGTCCGCCCTAATGAATTGCTGCCGTTTTTAAATGCCGAAGCAGGCGTAGAAATAGATTCTGATACGTTGGTCATTTTTGACGAGATCCAGGAAGTTCCCAAAGCGTTGACGGCGTTAAAGTATTTTTCTGAAGAACGTCGCGATATTGCAATTATTGCCGCAGGTTCAACGCTTGGCGTTAGTTTGCATAACGGAGTGTCATTTCCTGTCGGAAAAGTTGAATTTATGACGCTGCACCCTATGTCCTTTGCAGAGTTTTTAGACGCTATATCGGAAAATCAACTGCGCATTGCTATAGAAACTAAGAACTATTTATTATTAAACAGCTTTCACGAAAAGCTGATAGGGCTTGTAAAACAATATATGCTTGTCGGCGGTATGCCGGAAGCTGTGTCGGAATTTGTAAAAACTAAAGGATTTGGCGAAGTCCGTAAAATTCAAAAGAAAATCTTAATGTCCTATGAAAAGGATTTCTCAAAATACACAAACGCAGAAATGGCTGCAAAGCTTAGCTTGTTATGGAAATCGATTCCGGTACAGCTATCAAAAGAGAACAAAAAATTTATATATGGCGCGGTCAAAACGGGAGCAAGAGCCAGAGATTTTGAAGTAGCTATACAATGGCTTGCAGACAGTTCTTTAATTTATAAAGTCGGACGAATATCAAATCCGTCGCTGCCGCTTAAATCATATGAAGAGTTTGGAATGTTTAAGATGTTTTTGCACGATATTGGGCTTCTTTGCGCGATGAGCGGAGTCAGCGATAAGATTATTTTAGAAGCAAGCAGCATATTTAAGGAATTCAGGGGCGCCTTAGCCGAACAATTTATATGCCAGGAATTGCTGACGCTTGAGGAAGAGCCGTTTTACTGGTCTGTTGAAAACTCTCAGGCGGAAGTTGACTTTTTGATTCAGCGCGACGATAAGATTATTCCGATAGAGGTCAAAAGCGGAATAAACCTGCAAGCGAAGAGCTTAAAAACATATATTGAAAAGTTTGCCCCTTCGGCAGCATTGAGAGTGTCGAATGCAAATTATAAAGTTACGGATAACGTGATAGATTTGCCGATATATGCTTTTAGAAGTTGGTTTCAATAGGTTTTCAGCCGTACGACTTTATCGTACAACTGAAAAACCAGACATAAAAAAGCGCTCATATTGTATTGAGCGTGCATTGAAAGTTGATTCGTATGCCAAAGCCGGATAGTGTGTCCCCCTTCCAGCTCTCTAACAACGCTATCTATTAAGTCCTATTACCAAACGGAGCTTATATAGGGTTTAAAATTTCTATAGAGTTATTCATAAATGAACATCCGCACAGCAAGCTGTGCGGTATCAGTTGTCATGCCGACGGAAGTCGGCATCCATTTTTAAACTTAGATACCGGCTTTCGCCGGTATGACAGCTAAGCGGTTCCCCGCAGCAAGCTGCGGGGTATATTTCAAATAATAAATTTATGAAATACCGGTAGTATTCGATAATGGAACCGTCAAGAAGAATTATGTGGCAAACTATATGTGATCAAATTAAAAAAGGGGATGACTATTATGTTATTGCTTAAGTTTTTTGCAAAATTGTTAAGAAAATTTGCGCAAATTTTCGGGTATGATGTACT
>JAISDI010000262.1 GCA_031264895.1 Endomicrobium sp.
TTGTCCTGAAAATCCACTTTGTTAGTCTCAAGTAAAATTTGCCTGAAATAATTTTTAATATTATTTGTCAGTTCCACCATAAAATCGTTAGCCTTTCCCGACACACAAACAGTCAGCACGATTTTTACCGCTTTGGTTGCAAGGACGGTAAAACTGCGGTCATGAATATCCTGAGCACACCATGAGAAACCGTTTATGCACATAACGGTAAGAATAAATAACGCGATAAGTTTTTTGTGGAGGCCGAAAATACGGGAAGTGGTCAAAATATGAAAACAAGGAGAGTGCATATTTTTTTGCATGACATAATTATAACTATAAAACTTAAAATTTTCTATGAAAAACAAGTGAAAAATTAGCAAAATATTGTTTGCGTCAAAAAAAGCTTTCGTTTATATTTGTTCTGTGCGTATGTGCAAAAATCTAAAATTCACGACTATGAACTAAAATTATTTTACGCTTTTGCCGCAACATACATTACACACAGCGTCAATTTTTTCAAAAAAAACGCAAAGACGGCACTTTTGACGAACACGTTTGACAACGCTTTCGACAAAACTTTGTTATATATCGTTAAGCGCCAAAATTTATCCCGAAATTGTCAATAAACTTCCGACGACCTTACGCTCGGGGAACTGCGGAGGATGATTAGAAAATTTTATAGCAAAGCAAAGATTGAATAAACTTGATAAGTATTGATTATTTTTGATAGGTGTACATAATTTTTAGACGACCAGAGCACATTTTATTCATTTTTCAATGAGTTTTTAAAACGGGCTGGTTCGTCCCGAAGAGGAGTTGAACCTCCAACCTTATCCTTAGGACGGATCTGCTCTATCCAGTTGAGCTATCGGGACATTTTTTATTTAATAAACTTTAAGAATCGAGAATATTTCGGCGGATTTATTGCCGATTTTTTCTCTACCGTTGAGGAAAGTAAGTTCTAAAACAAAAGCGGCGGCTATAACATCTCCGCCTATTTGTTCTACGAGTTTTATTGCCGCATCCGTAGTGCCTCCGGTTGCAAGCAAATCATCTATAATTAAAACTTTTTCGTCTTTTTTGACCGCGTCTTTATGAATTTCTATCGTAGCCTGCCCGTATTCCAGATCATAACTTATAAAAGCTGTTTCAGCCGGAAGTTTCCCCTTTTTTCTTATCGGAACAAAAGGAATATCCATTTTCACGGCCAGAGGCATTCCGAAAATAAAACCTCTTGATTCTATTGCTGCGATCTTATTTATTTTTTTATCTCTGAATTCTTCGGCTATAGCGTCAATTATGCCGTTAAAAAGATTTATGTCCTGCAAAACGGGCGTAATATCCTTAAAAATAATATCTTTTACGGGGAAATCATGAATGTCTCTTATAGCTGACGAAAGTTTTTGTATGTCCACATTACGCTCTTCTGTCTTTTATTGTGCGCCTATCGCTTTTATCCTGCTGAATTTCGTCAATGCCCCTTCTGTCTCTTCTGCTTACGCGGCTGTCAAGCATAATTCTTTTTGCTTCGTCTTTATCTATAAAATTGTATCTTATAAAAATTCCTTTAAGCCTTTTTAAAGCTTTTACTTCAAGCTGTCTGACGCGCTCTCTGGAAATTTGCAATACTTTTCCCGACTCTTCCAGAGACATAGGTTTTATTCCGCCAAGCCCGAAACGCATTCTTATTATTTCCCGCTCCCTTGGAGGAAGATAATCTAAAGCCGCTCCGATATCCGCGTTTGTCCTTATAATTTCCGTGACCGATTCCGGAGACTTAACTTCTTCGTCTATAATTATGTCTTTTACGAAAATATCGGAATCGTCGCCTATAGGCGCTTCAAGAGAACTGGTGCCGTTAAAAACAGACGCCGCTTTCATTAAATTGCTCGTCTGTTTTTTGCTTAATTTGAGTTTTGCAGCCACTTCTTCGACCGAAGGTTCGCGGTTAAGTTTTTCTCTGAGATTGCTCCACGTTTTCATCCATAAATTTAGCGAATCCCATATATGCGACGGTATTCTGATCGTTTTTGTCTGGTTTTCTATGGCTTTGCGCATATACTGTTCGATCCAGTATACTGCATAAGTCGAGAAAGCTACTTTTTTTGACAGGTCAAATTTCTCTACGGCTTTTATGAGACCCATATTGCCTTCTTCGATAAGATCCATAAAATCTATGCCTTTTTTTATAAACCTTTTGGCAATGGGAATAACCAGTCTGTAATTCTGTTCTATAAGCTTATCAAAGGCATCCTTGCTTTTGCTAGATTTCTTCCATAACTCATTCATTTCCTGTTTGGACAACGGCTTTATTTCCCGGATCGCGTCGAAGTAAAGCTGCAAAGGATCATATTTGATAATCATAAGTTAATTAAAAATCCTCATTTAAAAGATTCGGGGCGACTGGATTTGAACCAGCGGCCTCTCCCACCCCAAGGGAGTGCGCTAGCCAACTGCGCCACGCCCCGACTTTTTGTGCGCTTTTAATGCGCGGGGTATTTATTTTTTCAATAACTTTAGTATTTGTTTCAGTTCTTCTTTTATTTCCCTTAAAAATTTTGAATCCGGCAGATGTTCTATGTCAAAATTTAAATCCGTTTGCAGATCAATAAGCTTTTTTTTCCTGCCGCCGACCAGATATTTTTTGACGCCTTCTATTGTGTAGCGTTTATTGTATAAAAGATCTTTTATTTTAAAAACAAGTTCAACGTCTTCTTTGTGATAACGTCTTTGTCCCGAACTTTTTCTTACAGGCCTTAAAAGTTTAAACTCGTTTTCCCAGTATCTTAAAGTGTATTGCGGAACCTGCGTTATACGGGAAACTTCGCCTATAGTAAAATATTCTTTATCGGGGATAGGAGGAATTTCAAACATTATTTACCTTTTCAAAACCGTTATATTATACATTTTCAGAAATATTTGTCAAAGAAATATAAACGCTATTTTTCAAAAAAATCTTTTGACTGTTTAAACTTTATCTTTTTTTTCGGCTCAATAAGAAGTCTTTCTCCGGTTTTCGGGTTTCTTCCGCTTTTTGTCTGCGTTATAATCATATTAAAGCTTCCAAAACCAGTAACGACAACCTTTTCACCGTTTCTCAAAGCGCCGGACATTTCTTCGAAAACTTTGTCAACCGCCGCTTCCGCTTCTTTTTTTGAACTCAATAGAGACGCCAAAGCGTTTGCAATATCGTTTTTATTCATGTCTCGGCTCTCTT
>JAISDI010000266.1 GCA_031264895.1 Endomicrobium sp.
TAATATAATTATTAATTACCGCAGTTTCTACATCGGCGACAGAGATACTTTTTTCATCGGTCTCGTCGGTATCTATAAAATCGCGGAACTTAAACATGTCAAACTCTATTTTTGACACGCCAAGCCCCCAACGCGGATTTTTTTTAACCTGATTGGCAATACCCAATTTAATAAGCATCCTAACGTCATCTTTAACTATATTTTCCGCTCTTGGGTTTACGCTGCCTTTTGTGCAATAATCGATAATTTTACGCATTCCGACAGTTTCAAACGAAGAATCGTCATCATTTACCAAATTAAAAATTTTAATCATATTGTCGGTAATAACAAAAGGGGAGCGCTGGTTTTTAGTTTTAACGCTTACAAATTTTACATGCGGATCAGGGCAAAAAGTAATAGCGTCCATCCAAGCATGCACTAAACGCGCAAGAGTAGGCGGATTATGTTTTTCAAGGTCAATTTCAGAATTTCTGATAACTATAACGCTGTAACGCCGGTTAGAATAGCGGTTATTGGTAGAACCTATAATACTCAGATTAGGCCGCACCTGCTCGGAACGCATCATTTTCTGATTATACGTAATTTCTTGCCGGTCAATCAGCGCGTTAACTTTAGCAAGATTGACATCGTTGCCAAATTTTCCGCCAATAAATTCAGCGTCTTCAATAATTACGGCGTTAACCTCTTTAATTGCCTTTGGGCTGAACTTATCGCTTATATCCTGAGTGCTTAAATGCGCATGACTAATATTCATGCGATCGCACGCGCCGACAAAACTATTTAATAATTCGGATTTTCCCGTACCGCCCATCGGTGAATAAAAAAACAAAGCCGTAGCGTCAATCTTTATGCTTTTATCCTGAGACAAGGCCAGCCTGAACCCTTGCAGCCACGCAGTAAGTTTTTTTACAGCGTCTTCAATAACGGCGGCATTGGCATGATATAAAATATCTTTAACGGCGCGTATATACTTAATGCAGTTATCGACGCTGTTAAATTGATACTTGCTAAAACCTTCTTTTAACATTTCATCGTTAATTACTTTTAGCTCTTCTATTGTCCATTCATACCCCTCGACATAACGTTTATAACTTTGTTCGCTGTAAAGCTGATTAAGCGTCTTAGCGTTTACACTTTCAAGCAGGCCGTCCTTAATAAAATCCTTTTTAAAATCTTCGTCGAGATACAACGCACTGATATATTGCGTAACGCTTTTAGCCATAGCGCAGCCGCTCTCCGCTTGCTTTTTACCAAAAAAAGCGGGATAAAGTTTAAGATAAGTAGCGTAGTTGCCGTAATCGGCGGATTGTAAAATCATTCTTCAACGTTTCCTATATTGGCAATTTTATAATCAACTCCGACAGAATGGTTATTTACTTCAAGAATTTGACAGCGTACAAGTTTTTTATATAAAAATTCATCCTTACGCGCGTCCGGAAAATAAATAAAATTAACAAAGTCATCGGATCTTAACTCTTCATCTTTTAATTTTAAAACAACTCTGTCTTGTTTAGTTATATCAAAATATAACCTTTCCGGCTGGACGTTAGCGTCAATAATGCAATTCATAATGGTCTTTTGCTTGCCTGCGGGATCCCCAAAAGCATCATAAAGGCGGCGGTAACATTGTCTTTGCAAAAGAACAAACCCGTCAAAAATCATTGTAACGCAGTAAACGCCGCTGAAGCCGACAAAAGTAACCCTATCGCCTTTTTTTAACATTAAACCCCCTTTCTAGCTGACTGTAAGAAGCGGACAAAATAGTATATTCGTCGGTATGCCGGAACTGATATATAAATTTATCGTAAGCCCATTGAGAAATTTTTAACTTGGATAAAATTTTTTTTCTGGAAAATCCTTTATTATAAATCAAATACATCAAAATAACTTCGGTTTTATTATAAACAAAAATAAAATCCTCAATTTTTACACACCAAAGCCGAAACAACCGCCTTTCAGGATTATTAAACACTTCAGATAATTTTATACTATTCTCTTTAATAAAAGGCCGCTTACGCATTTTTTACAATCTCAATCCCGAAATTTTTACTTAACTCTTTATTGTCTCCTACCATCGGCATAACCAACCCGAGAAAATTTTTATCACAGTTATTGAGTACGTATACCGGATCTCTCAAATATTCTTTTTCCTTTTTACAATTATCTGCTACATATAAACTAATGCCGTCCGAAGCGAATTCGCCGAACGCAAACAACGCTAAAAAATCCGGATTTATGTTGCAATTAACGTATTCATTTACCGCAGCGATGGGTTTTATCTTTGCCGCAAGCATATTTTTGTAATTAGGGTATTTGTCCGCATCAGACAGTAAACACAAATCATTACTGGAATCAACCAGTCTGTCGCCGTCAAACACGTCAAGGCTTTTGTCGTCGATAACAACTACATAATTATCGTGATAATATGTTTGGTCTTCCCGAATTTCTTCAGCTTCCTGCTCACAGCTGACCGACGGAGCCGGACGCAAATCAAAAATGCGCGTCATACGCTTAACGTCAATTAAATATTTTCCGTCGGTATAACCGTCGGGGTCATAAAAAATTCCGATAACACGCCCGTTTGTAGCCACAGCAAACAACCCGCCGGCTGCGCAAGGCTCAACAAAAACCCCGTGCAGAATCTGGCGGGTTTCGTCCACAGAACAAAAGTTCTTCAAAATATCCAAATTTTTATAAAGCGTTTTGATTTTCATTTTTTTTTAACTCCTTAATATCATTGTGAGAGCGATTCCCAAGAACATTCCTATCCTAGTCTGACTTTCAATATCAATAATCTCCCCATCTTTGCCAAACTCTTCAGCCTCTTCATCGTCGTCAAACCAACGCAACGCACAGCGACACGGCTTGAAATGGAAATAGTTGTTACTTAGCAAAATCTCCCTCTTTTATTTCTTTTCTGATTTTTTTTGAGCATGGTTCAAAATTCCTTGTTTTCATACCTGACACACATTTACCGGTATGGAAATCAATGAACGTTCCGGCATGAGAAGAAGAATGTCCCTTAAAATATTTCGTCGGCAATTCATCGAATATGCGCAGACTTTCAATATAATCACTCGCCTTATCATCCGGAATCACAAGCGGCTCAACCGCAAGCACCCCATCCAAAAGCAACAAATAAGCAATATTATCAGTCAATTTTTCCTCGACTAACCCCCTTTTCACTGGCCGTCCAGCTTCAATATCGTCAACAATATCATTGATAGACACAACATGTTTCACCCACATCCCGCGCAAAGCGGCCACAGCCGTAGAACCAAGCAACCCCGCAGCGCGATAAAAATTATGCATCCGGTTGACACACAGCCCCTTCCGGGTCTTTGCATATTCCTCACCCTTACACTTCAAAGTTTCTTTCACCTTTTCAATCCGCCTTTCAACGATCTGCATAAATTCTTCAGCATTCATATTTTTCTCCTAAGTTGGTTTATTCTGCTTTACGTTTTCATCTGTATAGCAAAATTCTTGTTGCAACATTTTTATTGCATATTGTAGAACCGTCGCCTTTGCTTAATGTCTGCGCGCCTCGCTTAAATGATGAGAAAACCTAATTTTTTTCATTGTAGTTAATTCCCCTCCTGCGGAGGGGTGGCGGCGACAAAGTCGCTGACGGGGTGGTCGTTGTTAGTCGTTGCCGTAGCCGTGTCCGTCATCCCCGAAATTTGTGATCGGGGATCCATGCTGCCGTTGCCGTAGTCGTGGTCGAAGTCCGTATATTCCCCATAAAGATTATTAATAGCAGTCCGTGAATACCCACCAGCCATCATCACTTGCCTTTTACCTTCAACAATATCTTTCAGTATGATCCGCTCAGTAACCGCGCCGGCAACATGTCCAAGAAACTCGACCAAAACCAAAAAAGCAACAATAATAAAAGCCCAAGCGACAACATATTTAAAAGCAACATGCGCAAAAGACAGATCCAAAACAGCGATCAAATTCCGAAAAAAACTATTTCTCATAAACAAACTCCTATAAATCTCCGAAGAGATTTTATTTTATATTGACGCAATTCCCGAGAAGAAAATATTTTTTTGAGATGCAAAAGAAAATCGGAAATAGAAACATGCCACCCGCCGGCCTCATTAAAAACATTCTGCATAAACTCAATGCGCCGAAAATCAAAATCCTTCCCTTTATTAGCGCATGTAAAAAGTCGTTCATACTCAAGAGCAGCAAAAATCATAGTGTCATTAGTTTTCATAATTATCTCCTAATTTAGATTTTATAGTTTCAGATTTTTTATTTTGCACTTTAAGCCGCCTCACTAAGTTTGATTTTTGTCGCCGGTAAATGCCCCATTTTCAACTTTTGCTTATATTTCCCTTTCCTAACTTCCGTTTTCAGTAAAGTCGCCAAGTTCCCATCAAGAAACAAATCCCTCAACGCAAAACTTACCCTGTCGATCACAGTTTCAAAATCAGAATCTAAAACCTCTTTCAGCATAAAATACTGATTACTATCAACCAAAACCGCCATAAAAAGCATTTCCAGTATTACGATATTTCGCTCACGCAGCGACAGTTTTTCAGAAACATAAACATCGCCAAACCCAAAATAATAATCCAACCCTTTCAAAACCGCTTCATCATTTGTAATCGAAACGCGCCAAACAAACCGCCCAACAAGAACATCAAACAATCTTTTGCACTTAATACCCGCCATTAATCCCCCTTTTTTATCCGCAAACGAAAAAAGACAGCAGCACATCAATAAATTGATGTGCTGCTGTTGAAGGGACAAAAAGGGTACCTGCCTTTTAGTCCTAAAAATATTAACCGAATAATCCGGTTTTGTAAGTTGTAATACTGCCAAAACTAAGCGGGACGAAAATCGTCCCACCCAAAAAAGATTTTTTACGACTGAGGAAAAAACTTCAAGTAAACTGTAAACGGATAGGTACATTTTCCGTCCCTTCAAATTCCCGCTCTGCGGTTATTTGTAGGTTAGAAAATGTATTTTCTCGATGAGAAAGTAAAGATTTGTTAGAGAAATTTCCGAAAAACCATAATATATCTTATCGGACACTTTTCTGTACTTCAACCAAATGATAATTTATTACAAAAAATTTGTCAAGCACTTTTTTTTAAATGTTTTTGTTAATATCTTTTTTTACTTTTAATTTTTAGGCAAATTTTCATAAAATATAAAACCAAGTTCTTTGAAAAACATGTCCGGATTTTAGAATTTCAAACACTTTTTTAAATTAGGTGTAATTCGACCTAATTACAGCTTATTCTATAGTCTATGTCGCCGCCCTTTATTTTTTTTGCAAAATTCCGATAAAAAATATATAATTGTTTGCAAAAGGGTACCGGCATTTTTGTTTTTACTTTCCAATTTCCCCCTTTTTTTTAGTACAGCTTGATACAACTAAATAGATACTTTATGGTGGGGAGCTTGCGGCTCCCTCCTGTTTTTCCGAAAGGAAACAACATGATTCTAACCCACAAAGTGTCGCTAAATTTGACACAGGGAAGAGTTGTTAAATAGACAACATTTTTCCCTGTGTTTAGGCGGCTCTTTGCTTACGGATTAGAATCAGTAGGCAGAGAGCCGCTATTATATATTCCTCTCATTAAGTGAGGAGACTTTTTTGTTATTTACTATAAAAACTACTGCTCTAGTTTTCTTATGTTTTCTTTTATTGTTTTTAATACTATTTATTATTTATTTGAATAAGTACAAAAAATTGAAACAAAAAATCCGGCGAGATGTTGACACGCCAAAGGATGATACGCAAAATATAACCGAAGTTCCGAAACAAAATAAAGATGAATTTACAAAGAATATAACAGCCGAACAAGGTACTCCGGAAGGGATAAACATCCTTGAAACAAAAATTCACAGTAGTATTTTTCCGTCAAAAAAATCAACAGATGTAGAAGGAGCAACAATAAGAACTGTAGCAAACAAAGCAATAGAACTTCCGGCAAATTTTAGACTAACAACAGAATTCAAAAATCTATACGATGAAATAATTACAACAAATAATAACTTTTATATAAACGGAAGAGCAGGTACAGGAAAATCAACTTTTTTATTTTATCTCAGAAAAAACAGTGATAAAAAAATAATATTTTTAGCGCCCACCGGCGTTGCTTCTCTCAATATATCCGGTCAAACATTGCACTCCTTTTTTAGATTTGACCGTGTTGGATATTTTGATAAAAAGCTAATACGGCAATTTCCCCCTAAAAGCATCTTAGAAAGCATCGATACAATAGTTATAGATGAAATTTCAATGGTAAGTTCAAACATGCTTGACATTATAGACTATTCATTAAAGACTGCTCTGAATTCTTCAAAACCATTTGGTGGAAAACAAATGATTTTGATAGGGGACATAGGTCAGTTGCCGCCTATAATAAAAGGAACGTTTGATGAAGCTGTGCGTGCAGCCTATGGAAGTGTATATTTTTTTAATAGTTACAAAAAAATAGATGTATTCAAACAACTATTCCATTTTAGAAAATTGACTAAAGTTTTCAGACAAACGGACGAAGATTATATAACCTTTCTCGATAAGGTAAGATATTCGTCTTTAGATGCAAACGATTACGCGCGGATTAATAATGAACATGTTAAAAGGTCTAAAGATACGTCTATAACTTTAACCACTACGAGAAATGCAGCAGAAAGCATAAATAAGCAGAGGCTGGAAAAACTAGATTCCAAATCAAAATTTTATAAAGCAAATATAAAATATTTTTGCAGTAAAAAAAAGCAAAGAGAAATTCATGCGGGAGAGTGGCCAACCCTTGAATATTTGGAGTTAAAAAAAGGCGCAATGGTAATGATATTGGTAAACGATCCGGACGTAAAAGAAAAACGCTATGCAAACGGCACAATCGGAATGATTACAGAAATGTACGACAATAAAATAAGGATACTTGTAAAAGGATATAATTTAACTATCCAACGGCACACATGGGAAATATCAGAATATTTGTATGCCAAGGAAACCGGAAAGATGCAGCAAAATGTATTGGCATCTTTCGAGCAGTTTCCTGTAAAGTTAGCTTACGCAATGACAATACATAAAAGTCAAGGAATAACGCTCGATGATGTAAACATAGACTTTGGAAATGGAGTATTTGCGCCAGGACAAGCATATGTTGCTTTTAGTAGAATAAGAGGTTTTTCTGGTTTAAACCTTGTAAGGCCTATAAAACCGGAAGATTTTAAAAGTGATATGGATCTCGTAAATTTTGAAGAACGATATATAAACAACCCCGACGGCTCATGATGAAACAATCGTACGCAATGCCGGTGGGTTGTTTATAATACTGCGCATTACGCGCTATTTCAATTTATTTTTAATCTGTATATACAAATCCTCACACTTCCTTGAATAGTCTGGGTCGGTTGCATATTTTAAATTACCGTCGATAAGCCGTTTAAAATAATGCTGATAGTCTGCTCTGGCAGTAAAAGCCGCCGGGTAATTATCTTTTATAAAATCGACATAAAATTTTATAGCCTCGTCAGTAGTTTGCCAATCTCTAAAAGTCTGCGGCAAGCTTACAAGCCATTTATTACGATATGTTACCGACTGCTCGACGATAATATTATTAAGATTATATTTTTTAGTTAGTCTTATTCGCGCTTCCTTGACAGTTTCCCCCTCCTTAATGTCTTCATACTCACGCGTCCACACAGTCGCAACCATACCAAACCATGAAGATTTCAGCGGTTTTTTCAATCCCCAATAATTATTGCGCCCGACGATATGCTCAAACCCGCCGGTCTCATGATACGCGTGCGTCGTCAATATCAGCCAATCATACCCGGCGGAAACCGCACAACGTTTAGCCGCTTCGACATAATTTTTCATATTGCTTTCGTTCATTTGACTGCCT
>JAISDI010000079.1 GCA_031264895.1 Endomicrobium sp.
CGCCGGATCAAGAGTTCCGCAGTGTCCGGCTTTTTTTACGTTTAAAATTTTTCTGATTTTATTTACCGTTTTAAAAGACGTTATATTTTTGGGTTTATCAAAAAGCAGCATTCCGGAAAAGTCATTTTGCATTAAACTTCTCTTTAAAAGCGTCGATTATAATTTTTAAAGAAGAATTTATGCCGGCTTTTAACGTACAGCCTGCGGCATTTTTGTGTCCGCCGCCGCCAAACTTCTTAACGATTTCCAGCACATTAAAATTTTTTACGGAACGAAAACTCACTTTAGTGGCATTTTTGCTTTCTTCTTTAAAAAGGCAGCTTACTTTAACGCCTTTTACCGTCATGCCAAAATTGACTATACCTTCACTGTCGTCTTCTTTTGCGCCGCTTTTTTTATACATGTCTCTGGTAATACTCGTATAAGCAATTTTTCCGTCAAAAGCGGTTTGTAACCCTGACAGAACAAGCCCCGAAAGGTTCAAGCTCGCAAGAGAATTTCCGGCATAAACTTTATTAAAAATATCGTTTGCGCAAACGCCGTAATTTATAAGTTTTGCCGCCGCAATATGAGATTCACAATTGGTGTTCAACTGCTGAAAACGTCCCGTATCCGTAACAAGCCCCGTGTACAGGCTGTCCGCTTCATTTTTTGAAGGTTTTATTTTCATATATTCAAAAATTTTTAATACGAGTTCCGCTGTGGAAGAAGATTGAGGAACAATATAGTTTACGTCGCCGAAATCCGTAAAAACCGAGTGGTGATCTATATTTATTATTTTCTTTGCCTGAGAAGGGACGATAATGTCGCCCATTCTTGAAAAATTCACCGATTCAAGTATTATCGCGCAGTCAAAAACGGCATTTTTAGGCGCCGTTTTCCTTATGAACTTCGCGCCGTGCAAAAATTTAAGCATATCCGGAACGCCGTCGGCGCAGTAAACCGAGGCTTTTTTTCCGGCTCTTTTAAGCATAGACCATAAAGCTAACGCGCAGCCCAGACTGTCTCCGTCGGGTTTTACGTGTCCTGCGATAAAAAATGTTTTGGATTGTTTAATTATTCCTGATATTTCGGAGAGTTTTTTTAATTCCGATTTACCGGTTTTAATCATTTTTTTCATTTTCTATTTTCTTGAGTATGTCATAAACTTTTGAAGCGGTTTCGTTCGTATTATCGTAAACGAATTCTATTGAAGGAGTTCTCCTGAGATTAAGTCTCAATGCAAGCTGATGTCTTATTTGCTTAGTATTGTCTTTAAGCAGCTGCTCAGCCTTCTCTTTGTCGTCTTCGCTGCCGAAAACGGAATAAAAAACTCTGCATGAAAGCAAATCGTCGGTAAGCTTGACTCCCATTACGGTAACCAACAGACCCGCGTTCAGATCGCGTATGTCTCTGAGTATAGAAGAAATTTCATGCTGTATTAAAGTCCCTACTCTGTCGGCGCGTTTATATGAAGAGGGCATTTTTTAATTTCCTTCACCTAATTTTCTGGCGACTTTTTCGGTAGTGAAACTTTCCATAATGTCTCCGGCTTTTATATCGGAAAAATTTTCAAGCCCGATGCCGCATTCATAGCCTTTTTCGACTTCTTTGGCATCGTCTTTAAATCTTTTTAAAGACGATATGTTTCCTTCAAAAACTATCACGTTATCTCTTAAAAGTCTTACTCTTGCGCCTCTTTGAATTTTACCGTCGATTACAGAACAGCCGGAAATCGTGCCGTAACTCGAAAGTTTGAACACTTGTTTTACGATCGCTTTTCCCAAAACTTTTTCTTTCATGTCGGGATCCAGAAGACCTTCCATAGCGGCTTTAACGTCTGCGATCAAATCGTAAATTATTCTGTAAACGTCAATGCTTACTCCTTCCGCTTCGGCAAGTTTTTCGACGGTCGCGTCAGGCCTCAAGTTAAACCCTACAATTAAAGCGTCCGAAGCTACGGCCAGCGCCACGTCGGACTCCGTTATGGAACCTGCGCCTCTGTGTATTATCTTTAAACTTATTTCCGACGTAGACAACCTTTCTAACGCGTCGCCTAAAGCGCCAAGCGACCCTTGCACGTCGGCTTTCAAAATTATTCTTAAATCTTTCGTTTTTCCGGAACTTATATCTTGAAGAGAAAGATGATGTCTGGGTCTTAAAGAATCCGCTTTTGCTTTTTCTTTTCTCGACTGCGCTATTTCTCTTGCCTGCGATTCCTGTTCAACTACGACAAATTTATCGCCCGCCTGCGGCGGTTCGTTTATTCCGAGAACTTCAACGGGAGTACTCGGAGGCGCTTCGTTAAAGCGTTTGCCGTGTTCGTCGGCCATAGCTCTTACTTTTCCGTAAGTCGTGCCGACAACAAGATTGTCGCCTACATGCAGCGTTCCGCCCTGAACCAAAATCGTGGCAACCGGGCCTCTTCTTGAATCAAGTTTAGCTTCAACGACAATTCCTTCGGCATTTTTATCGGGATTTGCTTTAAGTTCCATCATTTCAGCTCTGAGCAAAACCATTTCGAGAAGCGAATCAATGTTTATTTTTTGTTTTGCAGAAATGTCAACCATTATGGTATCGCCGCCCCATTCTTCAGGCATAAGATTGTAACTGCTCAACTCCTGCCTGATTTTTTGCGGGTCTGACGTCGGTAAATCTATTTTATTTACGGCGACTATGATCGGAACTACCGCAGCTTTCGCGTGATTTATGGCTTCAACCGTTTGAGGCATTACGCCGTCCGCCGCGGAAACGACCAAAATAACTATGTCCGTAGCCTGCGCTCCCCTTGAACGCATAGCCGTAAAAGCTTCGTGTCCCGGTGTATCTAAAAACGTTACGGAAGAACCGTTTGACGTTTTTACTTTATATGCGCCAATATGCTGCGTTATGCCGCCATGTTCGCCTTCGGCAACGTGGCTGCTTCTTATAGCGTCAAGCAGAGACGTTTTACCGTGATCTACGTGCCCCATAATTGTTACGACCGGAGGACGCAGTTTCAATTTTGCCGGGTCGTCCGCTTCGGCAGTCGCTTTTTCTTCGGAATATATCGAAGAAAGTTTTGCGTCATATCCGAATTCGTTTGCAAGAAGTATTGCCGTATCGGTATCAAGCCTTTGATTTATCGTCGCAAGACTTCCCATCGATAAAAGTTTTTTCAAGACGTCTCCGACTCTTAGCTTCATTTTTTCGGCTAAATCTCTGACGGTTATAAGCTCGTTTATCGAAATAGAGTCTATGTATTTTTTTTCGGGAACTTTTTCTTCTTCTTTTTCGGCGGGCTTGGTAGTTTCGGGCTGTTGGGCCGGAACCGGCTGGTCGGGCTGTTTTAAGGTTTCTTTTTGAGAAATATCTGGCTGGGGCTTTGGTTCTGCCGTAGCCGGCGATACAATATTTTTATTTTCTTCTTCTGTTTTTTTAACGCCAGGTTCAGGCTGCGGCACAGGCTTTTTTATTTCTTCAACTTTTTTTTCCTGACTTGCAGGAACAAAACTTTGCTGTTTTTTTACGACGACGTCATCTTTTTTCTTAACCGTTTTTTTGACAGCAGAAGGAGTTTTTACACTTTTTGCCTTTGGAGCAGCCGTCTTAGATTCTGCGGTTTTTTTAGGCGCAACTTTCTCCTTGACGTTCTTTTTTGACGCCGCACTTTCCGCAGACTTTAAAGCGGCTTTTTTCTTTACGGGCGTTTCCTTTGTTTTGACGGTAACTTTTTTCTTTGCTTTTTCAGCGCCCGCGTCTTTTTGCGTTTTTACTTGTTTTATTGGCATAAACTGTATTCACTCCCCTTATGCTTAATCGATACGAACGGCAATTAAGAAATCGTTTTTTTTGCGGCTTCAATAATTTTTTCGGCGGTCTTTGGGCCTATTCCCGGAAGGGTCGTGAGATCCTCTACGGTAAGCTGTGCAAGTTTCCCTATATTCGTAAAACCGGCCTTTACAAGAGTTTCTATATTTTTATCGCTTATTCCTTCAAGCTTTTCAAGAGCTTCCGTCTGCTGCTCGGTTTTTTCTTCGCTTTCCTGTTTTTTCTGTCCTTCGGATTTAACGTCGATATGCCACCCCGTGAGCTTTGCGGCAAGCCTTACATTGTGACCGTTTTTGCCTATTGCAAGAGACAACATATCATCGGCTACCAAAACTTCGGCCTTTTTATCGTCAGGCGAAATTAAAACCACCGAAATGGCTTTTGCCGGAGCAAGCGACGCGGCGATATATTTTACGGGATCTTCGGAAAAAGGTATTAAATCTATTCTCTCGCCTCTGAGTTCGTCAATGATCGGTTTAACTCTCGCGCCTTTGATTCCTACGCATGCGCCTACCGGATCAACTTTCGGATTGTGCGATATTACCGCAACTTTAGACCTCATGCCCGGCTCTCTTACGACGCTTACTATGTCCACGACTTTTTCATAAATTTCCGGAACTTCAAGTTCAAAAAGTCTTTTCACAAGTTCAGTGCTTGCGCGCGACAAAACCGTCCCGGGACCTTTTATGCTTTTTTCAACTTTTGTTATAACCGCTTTTATATGCTGCCCAACTGAAAATTTTTCTCTAAAGACCTGCTCGCTTACCGGAAGTATGGCTTCCGTTTTGCCCAGATCCACTATGATATTTTTATTTGCAATACGGTAAATTACGCCGCTTATGATCTGCCCGACTTTTTCTTTCATCTCGTCGTACAAAGAATCTCTTTCGGACTCTCTTATTTTCTGCACTATCACTTGTTTTGCCGTCTGCGCCGCTATGCGCGAAAAATCCTGCGTATCTAAAGGAATTTTTACTTCCGCGCCTATTTCGCAGGGCTGACCTAACTTTTTTGCTTCCTGAACGCTTGCTTCAAGCAGCGGATTTTCAACGTCTTTCACAACGGTTTTTATCACGAAAGCCGCCATATTGCCGGTATCGGAATCAACTTTGGCTATCACGTTAACATTTTTACCGACATGCTTTTTATAAGCCGACATCAAAGCGTTT
>JAISDI010000026.1 GCA_031264895.1 Endomicrobium sp.
CGCCGGGGCCGCTTCTTACTATGGCGTCTTTTAAAACCGCCGCTGTTACATTTAATATTTCATTGTTTATTTTTACCGCCGTTAACGCTGCGGATAAAATCAAAAACGGCAAGACGCAAAATACTACGGTTCTAAGAATTTTTTTCCGTTTTATGATATAAAAGCTTCCTAACAATAAAGCAAGTATGAAAAATACGGCAGAAATGACGGTAAAAGCATTCAGCGAACACATATTTACGAAACCGCTTAAAAATGCAGAAAAACCTTTTTCTTCTTCCACGCCGGCTTTCATATTTAAAAACGTTCTGTTATGTTGTATGTCTTTGTCGCCGGGACTGAGAAGAAAAGCTTTTTCGATATTTACTACCGCCTTGCCCAGCTCTCCGTTTCTGTAATACGCGTTTGACAAATTATAGTAGATAAAAGGATCGTTCACTTTTTCGATTTGAACAAGCGTTTCATAAATTTCTATAGCTTTGCCGTAGTTTCCGCCGGTAAAATTGGTTTCGGCAGTTTCAAGAAGCTGTGCATATTTATCGGAACCCAGACATACGGCTGCCGGTAAAAACAATAATAATAAAATTATAAACTTTTTCATATTAGCGTTCCCTTAAAATGTTCAATATTTCTTTTGTTTTTTCAAACAGTTGTTTCATCGACTTCTCGTCCGCCTGAACCGAAGCGAATCTGTAGAAATTGATCATGTTTAAAATCTCTTGGACGTTTTTGATTTTCTCATCGTCAAACCCTGAATTTTTTAAATTTACAGCAATTTCTGAAATCGACATTTTGTCCGAAAGAATTCCGGTTTTTGCCGTAATTGCCGCAAGCAGTCCTTCATATATATTTTCATAAAAATCATGGGATTTATCTTTGCCGATATTTCCTTCGGCGCTGACAATACACTTTCTGGAAAACTCGTCCGCTTGGGATTTAAGTCTTGCGGACGGATCGTTATTTCTTTTTTCTATATAAAACCTAAAAAATAAAGCGTAAATAAAAAATAGAACAAACGGCGCAAAAATTATCCATAAAAACGGGCTTTTGACAAAATAGCCGTCGGAAGATTTTATATTTTTTATCCGCTTGTTATAATTAATATCTTTTTGAATTTTTGAAATTCCGACAGAATTGTTTACTGTATTGTTTTCCGGATTTATTACCGCGGCGCCTTCTACTTTAATTTTCAGCGGCTGCGTTTGGGCAAAAGAATAAGCTTTTTTTGCGGGATCAAAAAATGAAAGTTTCAGAGGTTCTATGGTTTTTTCTCCCGGGATAAGAGGCAGCAGCAAAATCTGAAACTCTTTAGAATCCGCCGTAACGTTTGACGATACAGTATCGTAAACCTTAAAATCTTTTGTCGGTTTGAACTCAATATCATTGACGCTTTTCATATTGCCTTTTCCCGTAACTTTTACGGTCAAAGTGACCGGCTCATCCGTGCGCGCTTCGGTTTTATCAAGCGAAGCCGAAATTTTAAAACTGCCTACAGCTCCTTTAAAATCAGCAGGGACATTTTCTTTAGGCAAAGGCAAAACGTTTACCGTAACCTCGCCTGATTCAAGAAGTTTTTCTCTGCGCTGTCCCATGTTTATAAATAAGCTGAAAAAATCGTCCACGTTACCCGACGGAGAAGAGAAATCCATAACGGCAATTTTAAGTTTTGCCGGCGATATCGTAATTTTTCCGCTCTCGATAGGATAAAGAGTCGTTTCAATTTCATTTACCAGATAATTTACTCCGTCAATATTTTCATATCGGTTTTGCGGTTTTGAAGAATCGTTCCAAAATCCTTTAAAATCTGGCGCGTAATATTCCGGATTTGAAACTAAATCAATATTTGTATAGAAACTGAATTTGTATGTAAGTTTTTCATTTACATAGACGTTCTTTTTATCGGCGGATGCTTTAACAAAAACGTTTCCTTTTACGTTTCCGGCGGGCGCGGAAACCGGCTGGCGTCCCGCAGACTGCGGCTGCTGTACCTGCGCGGACTGTATTTTTGCGGCTTCGGTAACTTCAATTTCTATCGGTTCGGTAAAATAAGTTTTTTTATCGTACTCGATTTTTGCCGGAGGTATTGTAAATTTTCCTATAGTTTTTGGCGCAAGCGTGTGCGTATACGTTATTCTGCCGCTTCTTTTTCCGTTAATAAGAGAAATATTTTGCGCTTTACCCGTACCGTACCTGTTAAAATCCGCAAGTTCGGCGATCTGCGGTTCGGGAAGATTTGCGTCTTCTCCGCTTACCGTAAGAGAATATTGAAGATACTCGTTCAGAGCCATTTTGCTTTTGTCTACGCTTGCGCTAAAGGTTATGCCGTCGGCATACGCATAAGAGCTTAATGCCAAATAAACAAACAGAAATAAAATCACTTTTTTTAAAAACATTTTACCAGTCCTGTTCTCCGCGCTCAATTACGGGCGTTAAAGTTTTATGTCTCATTTTGTCAGACTTTTTGTCGGCTTCATTGTAATAGTTTAATATTGTATCAATATGAGCGTAATTTGTCTTATCTTCCGCCTTTTTTTGTTCGTCTTTCTTTTGCCGCAAAACCGCTTCTTGCGTTTGACGCTCTTTTTCCAGATTTTCTTTTTCTTTGTCAAGCTTTTTTTGTTCGTTTTCTAAAGATTTACTCTTACGCTGCTGCTGAGCCGCTTTTTCGTTATTGCGTTTCTGCGATTCTCCGATATCTTTTTGACGTTCTTTTTCTTGTTCTATTTCCTTTTTTAGTTCTTCTTTCTTTTTATCGTCTGCGCCGCCGGTTTTATCTAAATTTTGAAGCTGCTTTTCAAGCTCTTTCTGTCTGCGCTGTGATTCGGACTTATACTGTTGCAAACTTTCATTCTCCTGTTTTGCGTCCATTTCATTATGTTTGGCTTCTTCTCTTTTCAGTTCGTTTTCTCTTTGCTTGCGCTCGTTTTCCTGCATTTTTTCTTGCGCATTCATATTTTTGCCGCTTGAAGACTTCTGCCCCTGCTGTTGTTTTTTCCCTTGCTCCTGCTGCTGCGGCTGCTCGCACTGCTGCGCTTCTTTTAGCTGTTTTTCAAGATCTTTTTCTTCTTTCTTTAATTGCTGCATTTCTTTTGAAAGTTCACTCTGCTTTTCCTGCTCTTGCTGTTTTTCGCCGTCGGTTTCTTTCTCTTTTGAATTTTCTGACCGGGCTTTGTTTTCTTCCTGCTTTTGTTTGTTTTTATCAAGATTTTTTTGAACATCCTTCGAACTTTGCTGTTGTTTGTTTTGCCGGTTCATTATATTGTCTGCAAGCTCAAGATTATATTTTGCGTCTTCGTCGTTGGGGTCAATTTTTAAAGCTTCTTTATACAGTTTGACGGCCTCGTCATACTTGCCTTCTTTAAATTTAATATTGCCTAAATTATAACAAGTTTCGGCTTTATCTTTTGCCGAAACGCCGCTTTTATCAAGCAGCCTTTTATAAAGTTCTTCCGAGTTTTTAAAATCATTTTTTTTATACGCCGCTCCGGCTGCATTTTTTGTTACGTCGGTATTGTCCGGATATTTTTTTGTTTCTCCGTCAAAAATCTCCGAAGCCTTATTGTAATCTCCGCCGTTAAAAGCGTCCACAGCCGCATTATTTTTTATTATGCCTTTACAGGACATAAAAAACAGTACACCCAAAGCCGCCGCTAAAACAATAAGAAAAATTATTTTTATTTTCATGTTTTGCTCTTTTGACATTTCTAAAAATCCTAAAAAAATTCAAATTAAAAGGTTTGTCGTCATGCTGCAAGCAAAGCTTGTCAGCATCTGTTGTTGCCGTCGCCGTTAATTCCCCTCTACGGAGGGGTGGCGGCGCGAAGAGCTGACGGGGTGGTCGTCGTTGCCGTTTGCTGTTAAGTTCCATTCTGTGAAAATGCACAAAAAAACTACGGTAAAGACACGACAAACAACGACTACCCCGTCAGGCTGCGCCTGCCACCCCTTCACAGAACTATACTTGACCCACAAAATCATACAAAGCATTCTCTATATGCTAATAAGATATTAAGTACATTAAGCCCTTCCCAAATTGTTTTCACTCCCGGCGGGCCA
>JAISDI010000037.1 GCA_031264895.1 Endomicrobium sp.
ATAACGCCGCTTATGATATTATTGTTATCTTTTCCTATAAGCCGTAACAAAAGTATGTCTTCCTCCAGCCTCATAATTTGAGTAAATTTCACGCTTATCAAATTGCTTATTTTTTTTGTCTCCTCAAGTCTTTTGCTTACTTCTTCATGCAATGTCAAAAGATACTCAAAATTAAGCCGCTTAATTTTTTCAGACACGATTTCCGAAGCGTCAAGATTTACAAGAGCGTCGAATATTCCCCTGTATTCTTTCTTACCCACGGTACTGTAATACAGGTATTCCAATATTTTACCCAAATCCGGACTTTTTTCATTTACAATCACCGATATTTTTATTTCTCCGATATTTTTGTTTTTCACGTATTTAAACAATTCGTAGAATATTTTATTTGAACCGTTTGCGTCTCTGAAAACTAACAATTCTCCCGTAGCGCCGTTCATAAGCAAAGCGTCTCCTTCTTCCAGAGAAATGTTATTGGATCGCAGCGCGTGCATTTCATACTCGCCGTATTTTTCGATATCGCGGGAAACTCTGTAGTACTCGGTATTTAGTTTATCGTCGACCCATCCTGCTCTGGCCGATACGGCGGATTTTCCCATCTCTCTTATATCGACAATGGCATGACTGTCCGAGCCTCCGCTTGTAATGATCAGGCCTGGCCCTTTTACGTTCTCCGTATGTTTATCGCTTATATATCTGGCCGCCAATATGTCGTTTTCGCGTATTTTGTCCATATTGTACGTTACAAATCCCTGAACATATTTTCTGTCTTTGCTTGCAAGTCCCGTGCCAAACAATGCAATGCTGTCTTTAAAATTTTCGGCTTTTTGTTTAAATTTACCGCTTATCGCTTTTAACTCTTGTTTATTTTTCTTTTTGTATATCTCCGTACCGTATCCGCTGTTATTGAGTATTTCTTTCAATTCTTCTACGCCTAAAATTTTTCTCTTCCCCTGAAAATCGGCAAATTCGGTATTGGCCAGTTCCATTCTTCTCGTTTTTCTGTCCATAGCTCCGGTAATGCGCACATATCCGCCGTTGACCTTAATATATCCTGTAATACCTATCATAGAACCTATTACATACTCGGATTTCAAATTCATATTTCCGTAATTAATAAAATTCAATACTTGCGACTGCGCTGACAATTCGGATATGTTCCCGCTTTCAATTTCATCTATTATTTTCTCTTTTATAGGATTTTCCCTGTTTACCGTAAGTTTCATTTGTCCGTCTAAAATGAGTTTGCCCCTCAAATAAGCGTCACTTATGGGAACGTTAAAATATTTGTCAAGAAGATCCCGTCCAAGCAGTTCTTCGTCAAGTTCTTGCGGAAACGGCTCAAGTTCAAGGTAAGTTAGAATCTTATCCAGAACTTTCCTTGCGTCTTTTATTTTGGGATTTGGAAGCCTCTCAGTTAAAAACATGGATAGTTCTTTACGCGTCCACATCTCGCCCGCCATATATTTCTCTGCTAACTTTTCTAACGTCTCAATATCGGCTCCTGTGGAAAGAGTAACATCAAGATTTGTAGAATACGTAAACAAATCTATTATCTTAAAAGCTATTTCCGTCAAATCAGCCGCTTCATTTAGCCCTGAATCTTTATTCAGCTTGGCTTTCAAGAGAGGTGTCCACGACTGTGAAAAGGTATTGGAAATATCAACTTTAAATCCAAACCGCTTTAACACGCCCAAAAAATAATAAATCCTTGTTATATTTCCCGACAAGTTACCCGATTCGTGAAACATAATGGATATTTCTCTATTATTTTTATCAAAATTGAAAAAGATATCTGCGCTGTGAGCCGCAAACATTTTTCTCCATATAAGAAGGTCATTCTCTATATAGAAACTATCTTCCGAAATTTGTGATGCGGCAAGTTTTATGAACAAATTTTTAATATCATCGTTTAAATTTTCATCATCCGAATGATTCTTAGCTTCAACAGCCGCTCCTTTATATCTGACCACAACACCGCTGCCCTCAATGGAACTTCTCCAGTACTCCGAAATATTATACACTACGTTATTAATACCGGTTTGGTGAACGGCCGTTATCAAAGTATGTATACTCGTTATTTCGGAAAGCTCCTGCAAAAACCAATTCGTATTTATTCTGCTCTCAAGCAGTTCGCTCATGGCAATCTCTGAGGTGCCCCTCATTTTGTTTAAAGCTTTTATCGCGGCATTACCTTCTCTTTCATTAATTTCCTTAAGAATAAAAATCATCGATTCCAACTCTCTGAATAAATCTTCCAATGCAGCCTCAGAATAGTTACTTTTAACTTCGGAATATTTGCTCAATACTATGGAATTTATTTCAGAAAGCGATTTTAGTTTTTTACTCATCTGACTGTTATTTGCGCCGTTCCATTTCATTTCAAACAAAACGGGCGGTTTAACCTCAACTTTTTCCGCAGGAAGCACTTCATCGGGAAGCATTTTTATCAAAGGGGTGTAATTATGCCTGTCAAGATACATTCCATTCTTATTATCTTCGGTAAAATTTTTTATATACGCATCGGGAGCCATAAGCTCGTTTTTCATATTCAGTTCTTTAAACAAAGCATTGATTCTTTCTATATCCAGAAGATAGGAAATATCCTTATTAAGATTTGTCGCTCTTGCAAGTTCCGTTGCTATATTTGCTCTAGTCTGCCTGTCAGCCGCAGGGTCTTCGGCTTTTATAAACAAAATTTTTATGATCTCCCGCATTTCCAAAACCAGTCTTTCGTATTCTTCGCTGTGCGGTTTCAATGATTCAAGCATTGTGCGCAAATTGTTAAAAAGCTCATCGGCTTTTTCAAAAGAAAAAGCTTTAGATTTATATTCATCGGTTAAAAATAACGATCCTAAAGACTCATAAAAATTTATTACGTCCTGATCGCTTACAAGAACATCATTCCAGCCATACGGCAATTGTTTTCTTGCGCTGCCGACATTTGAAAACAGAGGACTGAATTTTATTATCTTTTTTACTTCTCCTTCGTAAACAGTCAATTTGCTTAATTTATTTATCATTTCAAAACCAAGTTCATTGTCAATTTCATACGCTTTAGCGGCAAAAATACTTGCGGCTCTGGTGTTTCTTTCTATATCGCTAAAAAAATTTTTTAATAACTCAGGATCTGTCATTCTTATATTTCTCATATGTCTAACAATAAGTATGTATGCAGACTCTTTTATGTTTTCATGAGTTTTTTTAAAAAGAGAGTTTGACGGATGATTACGCAAGTAAACGCCGACCCGCTTATATATTTCAAAATACGCTTTCATGATTTCATCCGGCTGCTCTATTGTTTTTATCCGTTTGATCAATCTCTTTAATTCGCCGACGTCAGCCTTTCCGTACCTTTCGGGTTCATTCAAATAGTACCAGTCTTTTGCTGTGAAAGACTCCGTTTCTATTTCAATATATTCCAAACTTTCATCTATTATTTCTTTATCCGTTTTTTTAGTTTCCAAGCCGTCTTGAAAGATATTGAGAAGCGGATTTGTTATTTTTCTTGATAATGACAGAGCATTATTTAATAAATGTAAAACGACGGTTGCCGCAAGCGCAATATATTGGGATCCTGGAAATATGACGTATAACACCGCATACAAGCCGGTAAGAATAACTCCGGATATGTCGATTTTGAAGTAATCTCTGGCTTTTGCAAACGGGTTCATTTTAAAAGCAAGCTTATCCGCCGCTTCATGCGCATAAGAAAATAAAAACGCGCTTGCAAGCATCGTCAATGTCAGAGGAATAATCGAAACGGGGTTTGAGGTCAAAAGACTTAATGCCGCAAAAGGCAGAAATCTGAAGACGAATTCTTCCGCTACCGGTACAATAACTACCGTCATAATTTTATATAAACCGCTTTTCGTATTTTTAAAAAAGCCGTCGGCAATAGAAAGTAAATTTTTACCATTACCGGATTTGGCTGATAATGCAGCGTTTTCTTCAATGTTCTTAAAATTACCTTTATTGTCCGCAGAATACTTTTTCACATTATTTTGATAACTTATGCTAAACCGTATTTCTTTATTTGCGTACTTGTCTATTTCCCATTGTATGTCTGCTTCTTTTTCTTGCCCGCGTTTTTTGTATTCCGTCAAAAATTCGTCTATAAACTCTTTTAGCCCAGCCTTTTGGCTTTCAACAGAATATTTTTTTAACTCTTTGACATTGAAAGCCGCCGTTACAAGCATAGGAAGTTTTACGCTTAAAGGGCCTTTCATAAAAGGTTCGATATTTATCGTATTTTTTTCTATATCTTTATAACTTTTTATCGTGTTGAGATATACTTCATAAGCCTTTGCCGTATCTCCGCTGATATTTGGCGTTATTATCACATAACTTATTTTATTTTCATCTAAATATTTTTCGAGTCCTCTGCTGTGAAAACCTCCCGTAACTATAAGCTTTATCTCTTTTGAATTTATTTCCTTGTTTATTTCAGACAAAGCCTCTCTGCCGTATTTTGCTTCGGCAAAACTTCCGGATCTGCCTTCCGATATGATCGAAGCAAACACACTGTCCCTTTTTATGTTGTTGCTATGGTATTCCTCAAGCATGGCGGCATATTTATCAAGCTTTTTCGCATTATTTTCCGAAAAATAAGAACACCATACGCGTCTGAAATCCTTAAATTTTTCTTTAAATCCGGACAGTTCTTCGGCAGTAATGTTAGCTGTGAAATATCCTTTTATTTCCGGTATGAATTCCGACAGAAAAATTACTTCTCTTTCGAATTTATTCGAAACGTATTTCTCGTACAATTCTTTTTTTATCGCTTTTTCTTCGGACACAAACTCCATTGGGTTTACGATTTTGTTAAACTCAAGGTAAGCGAACAAATTTTGAAGATTGCTAAATTTGTTTTTGCCAAATATTGAAAGTTCGGCGGCAATGTCTGCAAGTTCCGGAAAAATATTTTCTATATCGGAAAAATTTCCGCTTTTCAGCGACAGTTCCGCAAATCTCTGATAACTGATCTCGTTCTTGAGCACATTTATAAACTCTCTGAGCTCTTTTATCGTTTTATCGTTATTTATATCTTTGCCATTTTTTATGAGATTTACGTAAGCGTCTATATTTTTATATTTCTTAAAATCTATGTTTTCTTCCGCCGCAAGCTTACAAAGCTTCGCATAAAATTCTGCGGCATTTATTCTGTTTTTCTCATAGCGTCTTATAAGATTATTCAATTTCTTTGTCTTTTTGTTCGAATAATCTTTTCTTAGCGATTTTATTTCGTCAAGCATTTGCGCGCATATTTCTTGCGCTTGCGGAGCGGCGGAAAGTATGTCGTTAAACAGCCGTATATTCCTGTCATAAAGCTTTTTATCTTCTATTCCGTATATAAAATTACTTTTATCTTTCAGCGCGGAATAATACTCGCAGCCGCTTAAATATCCGTTATCCGTAAGGGCTTCTACGGTCTGCCGCCCAAAATCTTTCTTCATTATCTCGGAAAGAAGAGAAGTGTCCACAACTGTGTCGGCTCCCTCAAGGTAAACTCTGCCGACATTATATTTTTCGTCCATATATCCCAAAATACCGGAAATATTTCTTTGCACCTGCGGATGACAATGCAGATCCTGCACGTTTACGACAACATAATCGCTGCCGTAATATTTGGCCGACGTAACTTTACCCGCAGACATCGGAACGGAAAAAATTTCAGTCGGAACAGCCGCAAAAACCTCGAAAGGCATAACCGTAGCAGCTAATGCAAGCGCCGTCACGATCGCCGTAAGTTTTTTTATTTTTTCCATCGTTCCCCCATAAAAAAATAACACTCTCTTAAATAAATAAGAGAGTGTCATATAAGATATTTTTCAAATATGCCATATTCGTCTTTGGGCTTTTTAAAAGAAATATATGAAAGCAGCAAAACCAGAAAAACAAAGACAATGCTCCTGTCTGCCCGAAACCTGACATTTAAATTTTCGTCTACGGCAAATCTTTTATCCTCCGGCGCAATGTACAAAAGAAATGCGGAGAAACTTTTTATATTTTTCTTATTTTGAGTTTGATTTTCGCTCAAAACCGGTATAAAATCCATTTTTGCAACTACTTCACCCTGTTTTGAATCGTCTTGGCCGGCATTTTTGTTTGAATACGGAATAAGTTTATCGGAAAAAGATTTGTTTATCCCCTCTAT
>JAISDI010000082.1 GCA_031264895.1 Endomicrobium sp.
GTTGCTGTGGAAGGCACAATAGCTAAAACCGAGTTTAACACTAAAGAAAGCTACGATTCGATCAAAAATACGGTTCTCTATGATGGTGACGGAATTATAAGCGTTACAAGAGTAAATTCCGCCGGAGACAGCGAAATCATAGAGTATCAAGTTTATAATAAAGATAAACATTCTTACGATACTATATTTAACAAGTCCGGGGCAGCTTCATCAAGAACTACCGTAAAGTTTGTACGTGCAGGCTCCAGCACACTGGGCTATGAAGTTACCTCTCCGGATAAAATTACCAATCCGATAAGTTTAATTATATCCGAAGACGGCAACGTTTCGATAAAAAATGCCAAGTCCGGTACGGATATTGCAAAGATAAACTATACCAATACAGCAGGTACATACGCCGGAGCGAAATTCGTTACGGTATATACGGCTGACGGTTACAAAGTAATTGAAAGCAATGAATTAAGGCTTACCGACGGAACGCGCATCGTAATGCAGCAGATCGAAGACGGTTCGTGGTACGGTGTGAGAGTGTACACGATAAGCGGCATTATCAATACCTCCGGTTACTCTTCCCCTGAAAGTATGCATGAGTATGACGACGGATATGGCCACGGAAATGCAAGTACTGTAAGAGACGAAGACAAAAGGGATGTATTGAACAGCCTTAAATACGGCGACTTTGGATATGGCAATTCAATAAGATATTACGGCGAAAGTGAACCTCCGGAAGGAATAGATTTTGAAGCTACAAGTTTAGATGATTATTCCGGACTCGATAACGGAACGATCACAATTCAAAAAAACGGCGATTACGGATATCGTTTTCAATATCAGGGGTATGATTTAATACGTCTCACTTTCAATGTTGACGCTGCGGGAAACGCCAAAAATGCAGGGGAATATTTTCAAATAAACGATCCGTTTAAAGGTTCCGGAGCATTAACGGTCAAAAATGCGTATTCAAATACGTATTCTCTTAATACCACTTCGGAAAATGTACAAAAAGCGTGGACATTTTCAATAAGCAAGGATGGTAAATTGAGTATAGACAGCGAGCTTAAGAAGTTCAGGGCTTGGAGCAATCAAAGAGGAGCGGAAGTATGGAGCGATTTTGCAGGCGCTACGTCTCTCGGGGAATATACTTTCGTAGAAGGAAGCTATACAAATGCAGGGTCTTCACAAAAGGAAACTGAATATTTTCTAATGAAAAATGACGGAACATTCCAAGTTTTACACGACAAAATGGAGATCGGTACTGATATCATAATACACAGTAAAGATAAGATAGACGAGCTGAAGAAAAATGGCATTGTAGGAGATTATAATAAAGAGGTTATAGACAAGGCGGACGAATGGCTTATCCAAATTACCGGCCCTCCTCTAGAACTTCAGGAGACCGCTTTTGCTTCCAGGGGCGAGTTCTCCAAACACGATAAAGATAATTTCGGAAACGTATTCGCTTTAGGACACAGCTTTGATTTAAATGGGAACAAAACTCTCGAAATACAAACCATAAAAGATACAAACATAACTTTTAACAGTTATGATCCTTCCATAAAACAATATACAAAAACTGCAGAAAGGGTCATTCTTGAAGCCGGCGCCGCTCTTATAATATCTCTCAACGCATACAGCAACAAAATGGATGTAGAAATATCCAGAGGCACGATAAGAATACCGAAGAATACAACTTTATACATTCCTCCTTCAAGCGGCGGAAGCAGCAGCGGTGGCGGCGCTACGGATGCAACAGGCACGAATGCCGAAATACATGACGACAGAGTAAAAGATGAAAAAGGCAATGTACTGAAAGGATGGTACACCGCATCTGACGGCACTTTGGCCGTAAGGGGCGGCTCGGTTGTCGTTTTTGGCATCAATGCGGTATATAAACAAGGCTCAACAATAATGGGCGTAACCGTTACGCAGAACTCGGTCAGACTAGCCGTAACGGATAATGCCGGTGTTCCGGTATTGGTAGCTGCCGACGCCAGACTCGGAGCGACTATAAGCGTTCAGGGCAAATCGATAGGTTTAAACGCATTCGGAGTAGCAGGGAACACATACGAAACGCAAACCTTTAAGGGTATTGACGGCAAGGAATACAGAGGAATTGCCCTCAATGACGAAGGCAAACTTGAAAAACATGCAAAAACATGGGTTCAAAAAGTAGGCAAATGGGTATCTAAGAATTGGAAAATAGTAGTTGCGGCCGTAGTTGTGGTAGTTGCAGTTGTAGCGGCTATCTGGTGTCCTACAATTTTAACTTTTATACCTAAGCTAATAGCTGGCTTAGGCACATGGGTTGTTGGCGCAGCCGCAGCTGCAACCGTAGCTGCTTCTACATTGGTTGCAGTGGGAACTATGGTAATAGGAGCAGCTTTAATAGCCACAGGCGCGACAATGTATGGCATAGGCAGGATCACCAATACAAAATGGCTTACTGATGCGGGAGTTATTGTTATGGCCGCGGGCGCAGTTGTTGCAATTTCAGGTTTTGCATCGTGGGCAGCCGCAGCTTTAAAAGGCGTTTTAGGGGTCGCAAAAATAGCTAAACTCGGGAAGTTTTTAAGTCTTTTGCTTAAAACTGTGATACAACAAAGCGTAATTAGTACGGGATTATTTGCTGTAGGCAGAGGCATTAATTATATAGGTGAACGTACCGGCAGCGAATTTTTGCAGGATTTTGGTGACAATATCGGCGGCGGCAGTTGGAAAATCGGGTTTATATGGGGTGCAGTAGGCTGGGAAGACGGGCATTTTGGTTTTAGCAAAGGATGGGGCATTAATTTAGGAACTTTATTTATAGGCAACCAAACATTTAAGAGCTTGGATACTATAAAACTTCCTGACGGAAGTGAAGGATTTTATGAAAAGACGATAAAAGGGTTTGACATATCTATTCCTATAGGAAATATAAATTTGGGATTTTCTTATATTCATTCTTATGACAATATATACGGCGAACGTTGGAATATTGGTGCTAATATAGCATTTGGCGGTAACGGCAAGATCAGTGGCCTTAATTTGGGAATAAATGTGAATTATCAGGAAAAAGACCCGTATAACACCGGACAACACGGCTGGACTTTAGGTTCAAACTTTGGCTTTAGGAATATGCAAATAGGCGCTTCTTATAATTTTACATTACAAACGATAGGATTTAATTTAACCTACAATTTTAATACAAAAACAGATCAATTTTATAAAAACATTGCGGGATTAACCATAGGCGGTTCATACAGTTTTAGAAACGGAGACGTATCTTTCAATGCCGGAGTAAAATATGCTAACGGAGCAAACATAGGATACAACTATTCCGTATTTACCGATGAAAACGGAATGCGTTATGTCAGAAAAGGAGTTTCAATATCATTTGACTTTAGAGCTAAACTTAATGGTAAAGATGCTGATGGAAATCAAATAAAATTGGATCATAATTACGGTAATGTCTCATTTAGCGTCAATGAAACAAAGACTTATGACCGTGACGGAAATCTGTTAGACACCACCGTTACCCCATCCGCAAGCATGAATATAAACATAGAACAGCTCACTTCTTATCTAAATAAAACTAAAGATGAATCTGGCAACGATATACTTGCTCCTACATTGTCTTCTATAGCTATGAATTTAGCGTATTATGTCTATAGAGGCGCAGCTTTCATTGTAGGCATTGTATCTTCCGGGATAGCTTATATTGCCGGCGTTTTTACAGAAGCCATGAGAGCCATATATGACGGCATTACGGGAAATCCGCAAGAGATTGGTCATAAATACGGCTATGCGGAAAAATGGGCAAACTTTGTTTTTGAAGAAAGCGGCGCTCAGTCCATTGTCTTAGGAATAAAGGGATTTGTATCTGCGATAGCGAAAGGCAAAACATTTAAAGAAGCGATTTCTGCCGCAAAGAATATAATTGTCCAAAACGACTTGGAGATCAAAACCGGCAAAAAATTTAAAACAAAAATTAAAGACGGTAAAAAAGTACAAGTAACTAAAATAAATGATAAAGAAGAATTAGAAGTAGATATAAGTTCACAAGAAGCGTCTATATTGAAAGACGGCGTCGTTATAGAGAAGTTTTCGATAAGCATTGAGGATGGCAAAGTAAAGGTTAAAGACGGCAGCTATACGTTAAACGATTTTGGCAATTCTATCAATATTGAGCAAATTTTACTTGCCGTCGCCGAAGGATATGCCAGTCATGGATATTTAGGAGTTGATAATTTTATGATCAACTCTCATTTTATATCCGCTGCAGAAATCAAAACGAATGAAGGAACTATTTCTTATAAAGTAGTTTATATAGGAACCCAAGCGGTTTTGACTATAAGCATACAAAAAGGCATCGATACGGCTAATGGTCGTATTAAAGGATATTTCGGAGATATATTTGGACTAAACTGGGGGCAAGATAGCGCCACTATAGTAAGGAGCGCGATCGGTTCCGATATGTATAACATGAGCTACGCCCAAGTTCACAGCAAAGCAGGCAACCAAGTAGTCATGAGGCAAATATTGCTCAATGGTTCCGATTATATATGTATCGATTTTGTAAAAGTAGGAGACGGGTATGTCCTTAAAGCAGGCAACAATGCGGTCATATATTCACAAAAAGGCAGAAATGGATATTATACAAGAGAATTCGTTATCTCGACCAAAAAAGAAAAAACTGCAGTTGAGAAGAAGTTAAACAGTTTTAAGATATTTAATGACGCACTTGGCGCGCTGTCGTCTATAACAGGCTCAGAAGAATGGGTGAATATAGATAACAGTTCTTT